>DASXRT010000098.1:0-2383 GCA_036506455.1 Thermoanaerobaculia bacterium | reverse complement strand
GTCTGGTCCGAGTAGTCATGCGCGTACTTGTATCCGCGCCCGTAGCCCAGATCCTTCATCAACGGTGTTGGCGCATTGCGAATGTGCAACGGAACCGGTGGGTTGTCTCCCTGGCGCACTTCGGTTACCGCTTCGCTGTATCCGACATATGCGGCGTTCGACTTCGGCGCGGCGGCGAGATAGGCGACGAGCTGCGCGAGCGCAACCCCTGCTTCGGGCATTCCGACGAAGTGAACGGTCTGCTGCACCGCGATGGCGAGGATGAGCGCCTGCGGATCTGCGTTCCCGACGTCTTCCGACGCCGCTCGCACCATGCGCCGGGCGATGTAGAGCGGGTCCTCGCCACCTTCGAGCATGCGCACGAGCCAGTACACCGCGGCGTCGGCGTCCCCGTTTCGCACTGACTTGTGAAGCGCGGAGATGATGTTGTAGTGCTCCTCGCCGGACTTGTCGTACATCAGCGAGCGGCGCTGCAGGATCGTCTTCACGTTCGTAGCGTCGATCGGACTGTCGTCCTTCGACGCGGTCTCCACGACCAGTTGCAGACTGTTGAGCGCTTGCCGCGCGTCGCCGGCCGAGGTTGCGGCCATGAAGTCGAGAGCATCGGGCAAGACTTCGATGCCGTAACGCTGAACACTCGGATCACTGACCGCGCGCTCGAGGATCGTGATGACCTGTTCACGCTCCAGGGCCGGGATGACGACCACTTTGCAGCGCGAGAGCAGCGCGGAGTTCACTTCGAACGAGGGATTCTCAGTCGTCGCACCGATCAGGATGATGTCGCCCGACTCGACGTACGGCAGAAACGCGTCCTGCTGCGCTTTGTTGAAGCGATGGATCTCGTCGATGAAAACGATGGTCTTCGATCCGCGGAGCTGGCGCCCCTTTCGCGCTTCTTCCATGAGCATCTTGATGTCCTTGATCGAGGTGCTCGTCGCCGAGAACGGTACGAAACGCGCGCGCGTCGTCCTGGCGATGATGCGCGCCAGCGTCGTCTTACCCGAGCCCGGCGGACCCCAGAAGATCATCGAGGGGATGCGATCGGTCTCGATGGCGTTGCGAAGGAAGCGACCCGTCGCGAGAAGCTCTTCCAAGCCGACGACTTCCTCGAGCGTCTTCGGCCTGAGTCGCTCGGCGAGAGGGGTGTCCTCGCGGGTTTTTGTTGGCGTGTCGCGGATTTCGTCGTCGCCGAAGAGATTGCCGGTTGACATAGGAATTCATTTACAAAGCAGATTGAAATCCAAGTTTCCACCCGAAATCACAACCGCCACCTGCCCCGGCGCCCGAATCTTCCCCGCAAACAGTGCCGCCAGTCCCAGTGCTCCGGTCGGTTCGATCACGAGCTTTGTGCGATACATCGCGAATTTCACCGTGTCGAGCAGGATGTCGTCGGCGACGCTCACGACGTCCTTGACGCGCTCGCGGATGATCGCGAAGTTGCGCTGACCGATGGCGAGGGTGCGCGCGCCGTCGGCGATCGTGTTCGGCGGATCGATCGTCACGATACGGCCGCTGCGAAATGATTGCTCGCCGTCGTTGCCGGCCGCCGGTTCGACGCCGTAGACCGCGACATCGGGTTTCATCGATGTCGCCGCCATCGCCACGCCTGAGGTCAATCCGCCGCCGCCGAGGGGAACGAGGATCGAGGAGACCTCCGGCCACTCGTCGACGATTTCGAGACCGACTGTGCCGGCGCCGGCGATGATCCTCTCGTCGTCGAACGGCGGAATGACTTCTGCTCCGGTGCGCTCGGCGATCTCCTTGGCCACTGTGTCGCGCGTCGCCGCCGTCACGCCGCCTTGCACGACTTCAGCACCGTAGCCTCTCGTCGCTTCAACCTTTGTCTTGACGGAGTTCTCGGGCATGACGATCGTCGCTTTGATTCCCAGAATCTTCGCGGCGAGGGCGACGCCCTGGGCGTGGTTGCCGGAGGAGAAGGCGACAACGCCGTGTTGGCGCTGCTCGGGTGTCAGTTGGAGCAGCGCATTCATCGCGCCGCGGATCTTGAATGACCCGGCACGCTGCAGGTTTTCACATTTGAGGCGGATCTCCACTCCGGCGCGTTCCGAAAGCGATCGGCTGGGGAGGAGAGGGGTGCGGTGGATGTGCGGCCGGATGCGTCCCGCGGCGGCGCGAATCTCGGTGATGCCCACGACCGATTCCGCCGCGGCCGGCTCGTTTTGAGATGTCACCCGCGGTAGTATAAACTCGTGCAAAACAAGTGGATCGGCTCCGACAGCCTGCCGATTATTTGATTTTTCACAAGCAGCGGAGTATCGTCGGCTGACGCCATAACGTACCAAGGTCATCTTCGGGTTGGAGGTTGGGGATATGTGGAGATGGGTTACCCGCGGCCTGGTTCTCGCCTTTGCGTCGGCGCTTC
>DASXRT010000097.1:0-12288 GCA_036506455.1 Thermoanaerobaculia bacterium | reverse complement strand
TATTCGAGGTACTCACCGTTGGTGACGTTGTAACGGTCGATCGTGAACGAGTCGACCTCGACGCTGTGCGCAGGGAACTCGTTATCCCAACCGAAATCGTGCTCGCTGCCGAGAGTGGCGATCCCGGCGGGAATTGAAACTATCGAGAGCCTTCTCTCCGCGGGAGAAGGTGGCCGAAGGCCGGATGAGGGGCGCCCCTCGCTCGGGGCTTCGCGCCGTATCTTTTTATCGTACGGCAAATTATGAAACATATACAGCAACGTTTCTTGATGCATTAATTCGTGTTCAGGAAGGCAGAGCGCCGCTTCCCCGCCGCGGAGCTGCGGGACGTTCTCATCGACGATGCGATCGCAACGGATGGCGTGTTCAATGGCGGCGTCCGCGGCGGCTCCGTATGCCTGCACTTTGTCACGTGAAGGCCACATTGCCGATCCATTTCCCACACCCTTTTCGTCGTCCGGGTCGATTCCGCGCTCGAAGAGCTGCTCGTAATCGCTGTTGACGCCTTCCTTCTTCAACGCGAGCTTGATCAGCGTGTTCACTGCGAACGCGGGGAGATGGCCTTCGTAAAAGACGATCGGATTGCGCAGCGCGATGGGACGCTCGTAGTAGCACTCGGGACGCGGAATCGCGAACAGCTTCCTGGTGCGCGAACGCCCCGACCGGTACCAATCCAGGAGCTGATCGCGTGTGATGCTGCCTCTCCGGGCAGGATGCCTCATCAGGCAGGCGATTCTACGCCGACTTGAACTTCGTACAACTTGAACGGCTCGCGATCGGGGAACGTCCGCTTCAGAAGCGGCATCGCCACGTTGAACACCGGCGCATTGCCGCGCGTTCGTCCCTCGGGACTGCCGTGGTGCGCGTGGCCGTGGAAAACGGCGGTGACGCGATAGCGATCGAGTGGTTCCTCCAGGCGGCTCGAACCGAGGAACGGAACGACCTCCGGCGGCTCGCCCTGGACGGTCGCCTGAATCGGCGCGTAGTGAAGCACGGCAATTTTTTGCGGCGTCCGCAGCCGCGCCAGCGCGGCCTCGAGCTTGAGCGCCTCCTCGAGCGATTCATGCACCAGCGCTTTGAGGCTCTGTTCGCCCCAGGCACCGAGTTGCCTTCGTCCGAAGCCGCCGATGAAACCCTTCGCGCCGACGAAGCCGACGCCGTTGATCTCATGCGCGCCGCCATCGAGCATCACCACACCCGCCTGAGTCATGAGCCTCACGAGCTGCGTCTCCTGCGCGGCCTCGAAGTCGTGGTTACCGAGAACCGCAATCGCTGGAATGCGCAGCCCTGAGCTGATCTCGTGCGCGAGGACCTCCCCTTCTTCGATCGCCCCGTTGTCCGTCAGATCGCCGCACAGCAACGCTACGTCGGCGCGCGCGCTCATCTCCTTGAACAGAGACTGCAGCGAACCCTGCGCACCCTTCTGCATGTGAATGTCACCGACAGCGGCAATTCGAAGCGTATCTCCGCTCATTTCGTCCCGTCGATCTCGATGCCCTTCGTCCATACCGCGATGTCATCAGCGCTCATGTTGCCGAGAGGCTGGAGGCGCGCATCCTTGTAGCCCCACTCCGTGACATCTTTGAGGTACTGCTGCCTCGAAATGATCGTGCCGTAGCAGGTCCTCTCTTTCGCGTCCGGTTCGTTCAGCTCCCGAGCCAGCCGGCTCCCGAGCTCGTCCATCACCCATCTTGGAATTCGAGAGCGATCCGACGGATAGATGAATCCGAAGAGGATGAGATGCGCGTAGAGCGCGCGCCAGTATTTTCCGTAACGATCGATGAGGCGGCGCCAGTCGAGCTCCGGGCCGAGGGCGAGAAAGACGTGCGCGACGTCTGCGCCGTCGTAGCGCTCTCGCTCCATGATCAAGCCCTTCGACCAGAGCATCTCTTCAGCGGGAATGAGGCGCACCTCCATCCCGAGGACGATCTCGGGCACGGAGTACTCGAACCACAGCTCGTCCACTTCCGCGACGGCGTTGCCCGCACTGAAGATCAAATCGATGAAGTCGTCGCCGTCGTAGGCCTTGCCGATCCAGTGCGGGAACGTCAGCTCAGTTTTGTAGCCGGCCTTCGCGAGAATCTCCGTAGCGCGATCGAAATCGGTGCGCCTGATGAAGATGTCGAAGTCTTTCGTGTGGCGCTCGATGCTCGTGTAGCGCGCGAACGCATACGCTCCACCGACGAGATACTGAACCTTGTTTTCGTCCAATTTGCCGAGAGCTCGGACGTAGAACTCGCGTGCCCTCGGATCGATCACGGTGGCCATCGCTGCCGCACCCATGTCGGACACGACAGTTGCATGGCCGGTACCAGCGTCAGCGTTTCGTTCCTTCGGCCCAGCACATCGAGAACCAGAGCGATGCGTCGGGCCGGCACGCCCACGCCTCGTAGTTCCGCACCGCCGCATCAAAGGCAGATTCTTCGAGCAGATCGGCGCTGAGGATCGCCTGCTTCGCAGTCTTGACGACGCCCAGCATGTTCGCGGCGAGCACGTCGAACGCTTCCATTCCTGCGCATCCCCCAAAGAAGATCCATGTGTTGCGCGCCGGACGCGCTCCTGCGGCATGCAGCAGCGATATGAGACGCCGGCCGATGATCGGATCGTTTCCATTGCGGTCGTATGTGCGCATGTACGCGCGCCACATCTCGCTGACTCCGGGCGGCTCGGGCCAGAGGCGGAGGACATCGTGATCGTCGTCGGCGAGGACGATCCGTCCGCCGGGCCGCACCGCGTGCACCATGTTGTGCACGACGCGCAGCGGATCGGGAACATGTTCGAGCACGAAGCGTGCGTGCGCCACGTCGTACGTTCCCCACTCCGATGGCGGTAGATCGAGTTGCATTACGTCACCGCGACGAAAGTCGGCGAGTTCCGCTTCGCCGTCATCCGCGGCGAGTCGTCGCGAACCATTCAGTTGCTTCTCGTCGCGCTCGATGCCGACTACGCGTCCTCGGGGCACCGCTCGCGCCATCGCCCGAGTGAATTGTCCGAGGCCGGAGCCGAAGTCGATGATCTTCTCGTCGCCGCGAAGACTGAGCTCGCGCAGCTCCGCGGAATTGAGCAGCACATCGTTCATTAGCGACAAACGACGCTGCTCCTCGGGGCTCGTGCCGTGGATGTAGGTCATCAGGCCTAATATCAAATCATGAGCGACCGGGGGTGGACGGGACGTGGTTCGTCGCCGCGCCACCGATCTGGATCGGCGTCTATGCGGTGATGTCGGGCGCGGCGGTCCTGGTGAGTCGCAACCTCAGCGCACCTGCTCGATGAGGATCGGCGCGGAGTTCGAAATCAAACGGATCTGCGGGCTGGAGCTGCCAATGCGCAGGCGTTTGCGGTCCGCCGCGGCCCAGTTCTCGGTACAAACTTTCAGCTTGCAGACGATCTCGTCATCGGTGCGCGCCTCGAGTGCCGGGATGAGCGTGTCGCGGAGCTTGAGTGCGATCGGTCCGTTCTGCGTCGTGGCGTCAACGCGATCGATGTGATCGAGCGAAATGCCGCCATTCTCGGTCTCGATCCGATTCTCGCCGGTGCAGGCCGCGAGGGAGATGCCGCCGTTGGTCGCGCGCGCGGTGATGCGACCGGCCATGTTCCGCACGGCTATGCCGCCGTTGGCCGCCGCGACGTCGACGTTCGCGCTCTTCGGAACGCGCAGGATCATGTGCACCCACCACGCCTGCGTTTCGTTCATTTCCGGGCCATGAACAGCGATCTCGCCGGGACGAACAGCGACGCCGACGCTCTGCAGCGCGCGCTGCGCCTGCGGTTCATTGAGCGCCGACGCGTATTTGCAGACCGTGAGGCGAGCGAATGGCTTTTCCCACCCGCGGACAGAGACGCCGCCTGCGTTCGAAGTGCGGACGTGAAGGAGCTCGACTCCCAGAAGGCTGATGCGTCGTTGCTCTTCGGAGGTCACCTGCGAGGGCAGGGAGGTGGTGTTCTGCGTATAGAACGTCGCGCAGTCGTCGCTGTCGACGAGGGAGTGATCCTGTGCCGTCACGATGAGCGGCCGCTGCGTCGCGGCAGACCCGCCCGTCGCCCCTGTCATTGCCACCACGGCAATGAGCAGAGCAGACCATCTCATGATCGACCTCCGATGCCTGCCTATAAAGACGTTACGAAGCAGCGAAGGATAGGTTTCGCAAACGTGACGATTATCTGCGAAATAGCCAGAAAATGAGCGTCAGCGCGAGCGAGAGAAGAATGGATGTCATCAGCGGGAAGTAGAAGGTGAAGTGGCCGCGGCGATAGACGAAGTCGCCCGGAAGCCGGTCGATGCCGGCGCGTGGCACCACCGTCAGCACCAGGCCGAGCACGACGAAGACGATCCCGCAGATGATGAGAATGCGGCCGATGTCACGCATGGCTAACCGCTTACGAGTTTCCGAGTCTAACCTGTCCGAGATGGAAATGACCGATCTCGTGGCCGTGAGCCGGGCCAGGGGCGGCGATGCCGATGCCTTCCGGACTCTCGTCGAGCGGCACAGTCGGGCCATTTTTCGAGTGGCGTATCGCATGACAGGAAACGAGCACGATGCCGACGATGTGGTGCAGGAAACATTTCTTCGCGCGTATCGACAGATCGACAGGTTCGAGGAGCGCGCGAACTTCGGCACGTGGGTGCACAGAATCGCCATCAACTGCTCGCTCGATCTTCTGCGCTCCCGCGGACGTCACGAGAGACATCGCGTCAACGACAGCGAGGACAGCGAAATGAGCCGCGAATTCGAGTCCAGCGATCCACGACCCGATCGACTGCTGTTGAGCGCCGAGCTGCAGCAGCACGTGGTCTCCGCGCTCGACCGGCTGAGCGGCAACGAGCGGACCGCATTCATCCTGCGTCATTTCGAAGGAATGCCGGTCGAGGAGATCGGCAGGACATTGGGCATTCAAGTCAATGCCGCGAAGCACACGATCTTCCGCGCGGTGCGGAAGCTTCGTGAGTCGCTGGAACCGTTTGTGAGGTCGACCCCATGCAGCACCTGACAGAAGAACAACTGGTATCGCACTACTACGGTGACGATGAGCCGCAAAACGTCTCGCAGCATCTCGCCGCGTGCGGCGATTGCTTCGCCCAGTACGAGACGATCCGGCGCGTGCTCGCGCTCGTCGCCGAAGCTGCCGTCCCCGATCGCGGCGATGAATACGGAACAGAGCTCTGGAATCGTCTGCGCTGGAAGCTCGGGCGCGATCGCCGGCGCAAGGCCGGTTGGATTTCCGGACTGGCCGCGGCGGCGGCACTGGCATTGGCGTTTTTCGCAGGACATTTCTGGCGCGCGCGACACGAGGTCGCGCCGATTGTTGCAACCGCACGACCGTCTGCAACTGCGCAACCGCCGGACGGCGGGAATCGCGTTCTACTTCTCGTCGTCGGCGATCACCTCGACAGCACGGAACGCGTGCTGCTCGAAGTCGCAAACGCCGACCCGGGCAGGCAACTCGACATCGAAAGGGAAAGCCGTCGCGCCGGCGAGCTTGTCGCAGCGAATCGAATCTATCGTCAAAGCGCCACACAAAACGGTAACGAGCGTATCGCCAGCGTGCTCGCCGATCTCGAGCCCGTGCTCATCGAGATCTCTCACGCCGGCGCGACGCTCAGCGGCACCGAGCTCGCGGAGCTTCAGAAACGGATCGAAGCGAAAGGGCTCCTCTTCAAAGTGCGCGTGATCAGCGCGCAGACATCGAATCCAAAACCGAGGAAAGACAATGACCGTGAATCGAATCGCATCTAGTGTGCTGGTCCTGATGCTCGTGACATCACCAGCAGCATGGGCGGCCGCCGACGCACCGGAGAAGTACAGAGAGAAGGAGCGCAAAGAGAAGTCGGTCGAGCGCGAAGGCGACCTGTACGATGAAGGCACCGACGCTCTCGACGAAAAGGATTTCGCTCGCGCCGTACGGGTCTTTCGCCGGGTCGCGCGCCTGCAGGGCGAGCACGCCGATGCATCGCTGTACTGGCTCAGTCGCGCGCAGAACGAGCTCGGTCAGCGTGCCGAAGCGCTGGCTACGCTCGTCGAGCTCCGGAAGGCATTTCCGAAGAGCCACTGGGCGGAGGACGGCAAGGCGCTGGAAGTGGAGATCCGCCAGTCGTCGGGTCAGCATGTCGAGCCCGATCAGATCAGCGACGAAGACGTGAAGCTGATGGCGCTCAACGGTCTGATGGGGTCGGATCCGGAAAAGGCGTTGCCGATTCTGGAGAAGATCATCTCCGGCAACAGTTCGCCGCGAGTGAGAGAGCGCGCCATCTTCGTCCTCAGCCAGTCTCACTCTCCGCGCGCGATGGATATCCTCGGCCGTGTCGCTCGCGACAGTTCGCGTCCCGATCTGCAGGAAAAAGCGGTTCGCTATCTCGGCATCATGGGTGGTCATGAATCGCGGAAGGTGCTCGCCGACGTTTACGCTTCCACGAACGATCTGAAGGTCAAGAAAAACATTCTGAAGTCGTACATGATCGCCGGCGACCGCGCTCATCTGCTCGCGTTGGCGAAGGGAGAGCCGATCGTTGAACTGCGCGGCGACGCCGTGCGCCAGCTCGGAATCATCGGTGCGCGCAACGAGCTCGCCGATCTCTACAACACGGAATCTGATGTCGATATCCGCAAGCACATCATCCAGGCGATGTTCATCGGCGGCAGCGTCGATAAGCTCGCCGATATCGCCCGCAACGAGAAAGTCCCCGAACTGCGCGCCACGGCCATTCGTAACCTGGGCCTGCTCGGCAACGCCCGGACCGGCGACCTTCTTCTGTCGCTTTACGAGAGCGACTCCAGCTCCGAGGTGCGTCACGCGGTGATCAACTCGCTCTTCCTCCAGCAGAATGCGAAGGCGCTCATCAGTCTCGCGCGCAAGGAAAAGAATCCGGAGCTGAAGCGCGAGATCATCTCGAAGCTCGCGCTGATCCGATCGGATGAAGTGTCCAACTACCTCATGGAAGTCTTGAAGGACTAGTTTTCCATCGGGTAACCCGCATCCGCCCACGCGTCGAGGCCTCCGGCGAGTGGCCGCACGATTTCAAAGCCCTGTTCGATGAGCCGTGCGGCCACACGGGCCGCTGAGGCTTCGTTCGGTCACGTGCAGTAGACGACGATCTCGCGATCGCGCGCGACGCCGGCGAGATGTTCGGTCATCGCGTCTGCAGGAATGACCAGAGCTCGTGCGATCCGGCGCGGATCGCGGCTGCGTGCCGTTGCCGAGCGCGCGTCGATGATCACAGGCGGCTGAGCAGCCTCGAGCATCTGCATCACCTCTTGTGGCGTGACGCGCGCGAGACGCATGCGCTGGATGAATCGATGCCGTTGCCACCATTTGATGATGATGACGATGACGAGGACGCAGATGACGAAGACCACGGCCCATGCGCCGAGGTTCTCGAGCGCGACGAGGACGCGGTCGACGGCGTGATGAAAGACATGACCGGCGGCAACCGCTGCGCCGGCCCAGACAAACGCTCCGGCGGCGTCGTAAATCAGGAACTCGATCGTCGAATGGTTGGTCGCTCCGGCGAGCGGCGGCGCGATCGTCGCGAAGCCCGGTACGAATTTCGCGAAGAGCAGCGACGGCATTCCCCAGCGCTCGAATCGAGCCTCGGTGTCGCGAACGCACGAATCGGGCGAAAGCGACATGCGGCAGATCGTCTTTAGCACGCGATATCCCAGACGGCGGCCGAGGAGGAACCAGATCCAGTCGGCGGCGAGAGAGGCGATGACGGAACCGGTGAGAATGAGTGTCGACGACAACTTTCCGTCGCTCGACAACGCTCCCGCGATGACAAGCGTCGGGACGACCGGAATCGGTACGCCGATCTGCGTGACGAAGACGTTGAGCCAGATCAGCGGCGTGCCGTAGCGTACGACGAGAGCGATCAGTCGACTCACGGTGAGCGATGCTATCAAGCTACGATGACAGGCCAATGAGCAAGGAGATCAATCGCTATGACGCGATCGCGTTTCCGCATCCCGAGCGACCGGTACGCGAGCGCTTCGAACATCGCGATCGGCTGCAGAATCTGAACGTCGATGCCGCGGCCCTGGCGGCGGCGCTCGAGCGCGCGATCGAAGGCGAAGTGCGCTTCGACGACGGCGCGCGCGCTCTCTACGCGACGGATGCGTCGAACTACCGGCAGGTACCGATCGGCATCGTCGTTCCGAAGCGTGGCGACGATGTGATGGCCGCCATCGAGCTGGCGCGCAAGTTCGGCGCCCCCATCCTGGCACGCGGTGCCGGCACGAGCTTGGCCGGGCAATGCTGCAACGTCGCTGTGGTCCTCGATTTCTCGAAGTACATGAATCGAGTCATCGAGCTCGATGCCGATCGGAAGTTCGCGCGCGTCGAGCCCGGCATCGTCCTCGATGACCTGCGCGCGCGCGCGGAAGAACACGGACTCACGTTCGGTCCCGACCCCGCCACGCATTCGCACTGCACGATCGGTGGAATGATCGGCAACAACTCCTGCGGCGTGCATGCCCTGATGGCCGGGAAGACCGTCGACAACATCGAGGAGCTGGAGGTTCTTCTCTACGACGGCACGCGAATGCGCGTCGGCGCAACGAGCGACGATCAGATTCAGCGCGCGAGCGGAAGGACCGCAGAGATCTACGCGAGCTTGCGAAAGATTCGCGACGCTTACGGCGATCTCGTTCGAGCGCGATATCCGAAGATCCCGCGCCGCGTCTCGGGCTACAACCTCGATGAGCTCCTTCCCGAAAATGGATTTCACGTCGCGCGATCGCTCGTCGGAAGTGAATGCACCTGCGCCATCGTGCTCGAGGCCAAGTGCCGCCTCGTCTATTCACCGCCCGCTCGCGCTCTTCTGGTCCTCGGATATCCGTCTGTCTACGACGCGGCGGACGACGTGCCGCGCATTCTCGAGTTCGATCCCATCGGCCTCGAAGGATTCGACGATCTGCTCGTCCGCGACATGAAGTCGAAAGGACTGCATCCGGAAGGCATCGCGCTTCTGCCGCCCGGCGGTGGATGGCTGCTCGTGGAATTTGGCGGCGAGACGCAGCCTCACGCGAATGCGAGCGCGCGACGATTGATGGACGCGCTCTCGAGTGGAGCGGCGGTGCCGTCGATGGTCCTCGCGGAGAACAAACGGCAGGAACGGATGATCTGGGCCGTGCGCGAGTCCGGCCTCGGCGCGACTGCGCACGTTCCGGGCAGACCGTTGATGTGGGAAGGGTGGGAAGACGCGGCCGTTGCGCCGGAGAAACTCGGACGATATCTGCGTGATCTACGCAAGCTGCTCGAAAGCTACGGCTACGGCGGCGATCTGTACGGTCACTTCGGCCAGGGTTGTGTGCACACGCGCACGAACTTCGATCTCACGTCACAGGAAGGGATCGCGAAATTCCGCGCGTTTCTCAACGACGCTGCGGATCTCGTGGCGTCGTACGGCGGCTCATTCTCCGGCGAACATGGCGACGGTCAGGCGCGCGGCGCGCTGCTCGAGAAGATGTTCGGACCGGAGTTGATCGGTGCGTTCCGCGAATTCAAGTCGGCGTGGGATCCCGAATGGAAGATGAATCCCGGGAAGCTGATCACTCCTTACGAACCTGACGAGAACCTTCGCCTCGGCGCGAACTTCGATCCGTGGAACCCGCAGACACATTTCTCGTTCACCGAAGACGAAGGGCGGATGAATCACGCCGTGATGCGCTGCGTCGGCGTCGGTCGTTGCCGGCGTCTGGACGGCGGGACGATGTGTCCCAGCTATCAGGTCACGCGTGAGGAGGAGCATTCGACGCGCGGCCGCACGCGTCTGCTCTTCGAGATGTTCAACGGTCAGGCTGTTCCGAGCACGTGGCGAAACGAGGCGGTAAAAGATGCACTCGACCTCTGCCTGGCATGCAAAGGTTGCAAAGGCGACTGCCCGACCGGTGTCGACGTCGCGACATACAAGGCGGAGTTCCTGTCTCACTACTACAAGGGGCGCCTTCGTCCGCCCGCGGCATATGCGATGGGTTGGATCTACTGGTGGGCGCGTGCGTCGCGAGCGGCGCCCGATGTCGCGAACCTCTTTCTGCGATTGCCGCTGCTGAAAACTCTCGGCGGTATTGCGCCGCAGCGGCGCCTGCCGCAGTTCGCTCGCAGGACCTTTGTCGAGCAATTCGAGACGCATGAGACGGCAGGCGGCAAGCGCGTCCTGCTCTGGCCCGACACCTTCAACAACTATTTCACGCCGCAGACCGCGCTCGCCGCGGCGCAGGTTCTCGAAAGCGCCGGCTATGAAGTCGTTCTGCCGAAGGAAAGTCTCTGCTGCGGGCGGCCGCTCTACGACTGGGGATTCCTCGGCATGGCCAAGCGCCTGTTACGTCAGACGCTCGACACTCTGCGGCCGGTGCTCGACGAAGGATTGCCGGTCGTCGGTCTCGAGCCGAGCTGTGTCTCGGTCTTTCGCGACGAGCTTCTGAATCTCTTTCCGCGCGACGAATACGCAAAGAAGCTGGCTCGATCGGCGATGACGTTGTCCGAATTCATTCAGCGCGAAGGTGATCGCTTCCCGCTGCCGCAGATCCGGCGCCGGGCGCTCGTTCAGGCGCACTGCCATCACAAATCGATCATGCGTTTCGATGCCGAGGAAGCCCTGCTTCGAAGAATCGGACTCGATGTCGAGCATCCCGATTCAGGCTGCTGCGGGATGGCGGGGGCGTTCGGGTTCCAACGCGAGCATTACGACGTGGCCATGCGCGTCGGCGAACGAGTGATTCTTCCCGCGGTTCGTGAAGCGAGCGAGGACACACTGATCATCGCCGACGGTTTCAGTTGCCGTGAGCAGATCGCTCAGGCAACCGGAAGACAGCCGCTGCATCTGGCGGAAGTGCTGAAACTGGGGATGTAGAAAGGCGGTGGCTTTCGCCACCGCAATCCTTAGATCTCTTCGCGACCCGCGAATGGTCGCTCGGACGCGCTCAGTGCGCGATCGCGCTCAGTACGCTTTCCACCTTCGAATCCGCTCCGCTCCGTGTTGACCTGACGTTCGAACGACTGGCTTCCCGAAGAGCGAACGAAGTCGCTGGTGTTGTTGCTCTGTGTTTGCGACGCGCGTGCGCGCGCTCCGCGGCTGTGACCACCTTCGCGACCGATGGCCGACATGTGCGCCCTGTCCCGGCTGACGGCTTCGCCGCCCTTGCGGCCGGCGACCCGAGCCTCGTCCGACGTGAATTCGTGAGCGGTGCCTTTGGCATGCGCTGCCTTCCCGCCCTTGCTGGCGATCTCACGCTGCTTCGAGGGATCCATCGACGCAAAACCGCGCTTACTCGTATTGGCCATGTTGTCTCCTTAGGAGTTCAAAAATTGAGTACTGCGAGAACTGCGAGCACCTGCGTGAGCCATGAAAATCGGTTCATGAAATGTGCCATTAGCCATAAGCACATTTCTTGCTCGACCGGCCGGATGAATCAGCAATCGACATCGCTGTGGATCGCGACGAGCGTCGCGCCGAAGTTCGAGACGCTTCGCGGCGGCGTGCATGTCGACGTGGCGATCATCGGCGCAGGGATCACCGGCCTCACGGCGGCGATCCTTCTGAAGAATCGAGGAATCCATGTGGCTGTCCTGGAAAAGGCGCGGATCGGGAGCGGCGAGACCGGCCATACCACCGCGCATCTGACGCGGACATTCAGCAAAGACGCGGCGAGACTCGTCGGGGAAGCCAGCCGCGCCTCGATCGATTTGATCGAATCATTGGTGAAGCAGTACTCGATCGGTTGCCGCTTTAGGCTCAAGCAGTGGCGGAAGTGGGTGTGGCGGCAAAATTCATCGAGGATGTGCCGCTGCCGTTTGCTACTCGTGGGGTGTGAGATTTGAAAATCAGGCGCAATTCCATCCGCGCGACTATCTGGCCGGACTCGCGGCGCGAGTTGCGGGCGATGGGAGTTTCATCTTCGATGAACGCACGTCGCCGCCATCCGCGAAGGCGAGCCATGCGTCGTCGAGTGTGACAGCGGCAGCCTCACGGCCGGCGCAGTGTTCATGGCCACGAACGTTCCCATCGCCGGATTCAATCGCTGCTCATCCGGCGAAGGAAAGAAGCTCCGTCTTCGGCGATTTCGACGGCAAGCTGCACGCACATGACATGCGACGTGGCCTGGAACGATGCCGAAAGAAGTTGGGATTGCCCGTGCCACGGATCGCGCTTCAGCATCGACGGCGAGGTCCTCAACGGGCCGGCGCGGGAGCCGCTCGAGCGCGTTGATGTGGAGGAATAACGTGGCGGAGAGAGAGGGATTCGAACCCTCGGTACAGGTTTGAGCCCGTACGGCGGTTTAGCAAACCGCTGGTTTC
>DASXRT010000096.1:0-17273 GCA_036506455.1 Thermoanaerobaculia bacterium | reverse complement strand
TTCATCTGCCGCTTCGGCACCGTGACAGTGGCCGTCAGTGGATTGCCGCCGGCCGTCGAATAGAACGTGGCCGAGATCTGGATGTCTTTGTCGAACGACGGATTGAAGAGGCGGGCGTCCGTGTGAAAGTTGCTGACCGTGCCCGAGATCAGGATCCAGCGATCAACAGCAAAGGCAGAGCTTGTAGAAAATAGCAGCGTAAGGAGAAAGAGGCGCGTTCGCATGGGCAGAAGATTGTACTTCTTTTGGAGTGCGGCGGCTTGCCGCCGCCTTCCGGCACTAGAACAGCGCCGGCTCCTGGTACGTCCCGAACACGTCGCGCAACGCGTCGGAGATCTCGCCGACGGTCGCGTAGGTCTTCACGCAGTCGATGATCACCGGCATGGTGTTCGCGTTCGGCTCGGCAGCAGTATCGCGCAATCGCTGCAGCGCGGAATCCACGGCTCGCTGATCGCGCGCCGCCTTCGCCTTGCGGAGACTCTCGAGCTGCTGGCCGGTCACCGATTCGTCGATGTAGAGGGCGTCGTACTTCTCTCCACTTCCGGCCTGGTATGAGTTCACACCGACGACGAGTTTTTCTCCCGAATCGACCGAGCGCTGGTACTGATACGACGCATCCCAGATCTCTCGCTGCGGGAAACCGGCCTCGATGGCCTCCACCATGCCGCCGAACTGATCGATCTTCTCGACGTAGTCGAAGCAGCCCTTCTCCATCCGATCGGTGAGCTCTTCGATGAAGAACGCCCCCCCGAGCGGATCGATGGTGTTGATGACGCCTGACTCGTGGGCGATGATCTGCTGCGTGCGCAGTGCGATGCGCGCGGCCTGTTCGGTCGGAAGCGCGAGGGTCTCGTCGAGCGAGTTCGTATGCAATGACTGCGTACCGCCGAGGACCGCGGCGAGAGCCTGGATCGTGACGCGGACGATGTTGTTGTACGGCTGCTGCGCGGTCAGCGAGCAGCCGGCCGTCTGCGTGTGGAACCGCAGCATCCACGAGCGCGGATCCTTCGCGCCGTAGCGGTCGCGCATAACCTTCGCCCACACGCGCCGCGCGGCGCGGAACTTCGCCACTTCCTCGAATAGATCGTTGTGCGAATTGAAGAAGAACGACAGGCGCGGCGCGAAGTCGTCGATGTCGAGGCCAGCGCGGACGCCGTACTCGACGTACTCCATGCCATCGCGAAGTGTGAAGGCCAGCTCCTGCAGCGCCGTCGATCCCGCCTCGCGGATGTGATAGCCGCTGATGGAGATCGTGTTGTACTTCGGGACGTTCTCCGCGCAGAAACTGAAGATATCGGTGATCAGCCGCATCGAGGGACGCGGCGGGAAGATGTATTCCTTCTGAGCGATGTATTCCTTGAGGATGTCGTTCTGCAGCGTGCCGCTGATCTTCTTCCAGTCCGCCCCCTCCTTCTCCGCGACGGCGAGATACATCGCCAGGAGAATCGGCGCGGTGGAGTTGATGGTCATCGACACGGTGACATCTTCGAGATTGATTCCTTCGAAGATCGTTTCCATGTCCGCGAGCGTATCGACCGCCACGCCGCACTTGCCGACTTCGCCCGCGCTGAATGGATGATCGGAGTCGTAGCCGTAGAGGGTCGGCAGATGAAATGCCGTAGAAAGTCCCGTCTGTCCATGCTCGAGGAGGTAATGGAAGCGCTCGTTGGTCTGCTTGGCAGTGCCGAAACCAGCGAACTGCCGCATCGTCCACAGGCGTCCGCGATAGCCGCTCGGATGAATGCCGCGCGTGAACGGAAATTGACCGGGAAATCCGAGATCGCGATCGAAATCGAGATTGGCGACGTCGACGGGAGTCGACAGCGGATTCACTTCCATACCGCTGACCGTCGTGAAGTCTTTCTTCCACGGACTCTTTCGCGACTGGCGCCATTTCGCCTCGTCCTTGCGGATCGCGTTTAACGCTTCCGGGGAGAACAGCGACAACTGCTCTTCGACCGGTTGTGGCGCCACCGTGGCGTTCCGACTGACCTCCAGATCATTGCGGCTCATGCGATCTCCATTGTTCGCTGCAACCCTCGCTCCCGCGCCCGTATTCTCAGCGGAAAACCGATAACACTTTCCCCATCACGCCGCCCTTTCGGTCGTCCGCCAGCAACTGTTCGACTTCTCCCTTATCGAAGAAGATACCGCCACATGAGGCACATTGATCCACGGTCACGCCATGCAGGTCGATCGACGACATGTCCATGCCGCATTTCGGGCACTTCATGTAATGGAGCTGTTTGAGCCGCTCCTTCTCGCCGGCGGCCATCTTCGCGGCCTGCTCTTTGGCCCACTGCTTGCGGCGCTCCAGCTCCTGACGAGCGAAGTATTCGTCTTCCGCGCGGCTCGGTTTATCGAACTCGGACATCTGGCCTCCAGTCAGTTTTTCTTCGCGACCAGCAGCAGTCCCGGCCCGAAGGGGATCCAGGAGAATAGCCGATCGAGCGAGAAGACTGCGCGGACGACAGCGACCAGCCAGCGTGACCGTCCGGCGCGCGCAATCGACTGCAATCCGCGGTCGCTCTCTACATCACGCCGCGCGCGGCGTTTGTTCATCGGCAGCAGAAAGATCGTGTCGTAGAGCAGCACGATCGGAAATCCCCAGAATGACGCTTTGGCGACGGCGAAGCCGGCACGCCGGAACATGTCGACGAGCGCACTGCGCGAATAGCGACGGCGATGCTCGTAATAGTCGTCCGAGGAGCTCCACAGCATCTCCAGGGCGGGGACGGTCGCGACGACGGTGCCGCCGCTGCGAACAACGCGCGCGATCTCGTTGGCCGCGCCACGATCATCATCGAGATGCTCGAGAGTCTCGCCGGTCGTCACGGCGTCGAAGACACCGCTGCGAAACGGCATGCGGGTGAGGTCGCCGACGACAGCCGCCAGTCCCGTGGTTCGGCGCACGTGCCGCGCCGCCTCGAGCGAAGCATCGATGCCGACGACGCGGTAACCATGCCCGGCCAGCCGTTGCGCGAGCTGACCGAGACCGACCG
Source organism: Thermoanaerobaculia bacterium (assembly GCA_036506455.1). GTDB lineage: Bacteria > Acidobacteriota > Thermoanaerobaculia > Gp7-AA8 > Gp7-AA8 > DASVHS01. The sequence goes on along the minus strand of DASXRT010000096.1, from coordinate 14,271 downwards.
CCCCGTCGAGAATGCGTGCGCCGCGAGGAAGCCGGCCGACTTCGCGGACGATCATGGCCAGGCGATGTTCGTGGCGCGGCCCGAACATCTCGGGCTGCGTTCCCCACGTGTGAGTGTGTGAATCCATCGGTGTAATGCCGGCGCGCGGCCGGCACTACACCAGTCTATTGTGGATTCACCGTGGCCGTGGCGCTGTCGCGCGAGCCGCACGCGTTCGACACGCGGACCCAATACTCGCTCGACGCCGTCGCCGGATCGCTTGTCAGCGTCCCGGACGTCGCGCCGGCGATCGGGAATGTCGTGATGCCGCTGTGCCCTCGATACCACTGATAGCGCAGCGGTCCGTCGCCGCCCGCTGTCGCCTTCAGCGTCGCGGTCGAGCCGCGAGCGACCGATGTGCTCTGTGGCTGGCCGGAGCCGAGGAAGAACGGCGGCTGGCAATCGACGATCACGTGAACGATCGCGAAGTCATCCTTCGCCGTGCCCTTCGCCGCACGAATCGCGACCAGATGCGTCCCCTGGAACGTGTTCGGGCCCACGGTGATCGTCATGTTCGCCTCTTCCGCCGCGCTTTGGGGATTCGTGATCGGTTTGAAGACCGCAGTGAACTCTCCCTCATCGAACCCTTCCGCCGTGAAGAACGTCGGATTGGTTGCCGGCGCGAGATTCGTGATGTGGATGTCGCCACTCTGACCGTTGGTCAGCACGATCTCCTGCGGCTCGATGACGAGGTTCGTGATCGTGGCACCGCCACCCTGCGCGCCGCCGCAGGCCTTGACGATGTCGAGGATGATGTCGGAGAGGTCGCTGGCGTCACTCTTCGCTTCCTTGAACAGACCGCCGGACGTCTGAGTGACATCCTGCATGATGGCCTTGATCGTCGCCTCGGGCGTATTGCCCGTCGGCACGTACACCATCGTGACGTGAATGTCCGCCTTCAGCGCATCGGCAGCAAAGCTATGCGCCGCTACGTCGTGCACACCGGGGGTGAATGAACAGGTGAAACCCTGGGGAAGCGTATCGGTGACGATGATGACGATCTTGGTCTGTGCACGCCAGGTGCTGTTGAAGTCCTGAAGTTGCCCGCCCTGCGATCCACTGCGTGTTTTGAGGCCATGCACGACCGTGTTGATGGCCTCGTCGTATGGCACGCCGCCGCATCCGCCGGCGGTCGATAGTTGCGCCACCGCCGTAGCGAGAGCGGCGCGATTCGCCGGCGCGAAGTTCAGGAGAACGCGGATGTTGTTGTCGGGCATGCCCACGAGGGCAAACTGATAGTCGCCGCCGGAAGCCTTCACGACTTCGTCAGCAATCTTGTTGACCTGGGCCTGAATGTTGGAGATGACACCGCCCATCGACCCTGTCTCGTCGATGATGAACGTGACGTCCATGGAACCGCACGCCTGCGCGTGCGCAGAGGCAGCGAAGGTCAACGAGAGGAGAATAGCCGCAGCAGCGACAGCGGCGCCCTTGAGTGCACGATGGTGAATCAACATCTTCCCTCCTCGGCTCACGACCACCCGATGTTGCTTATTTGAGATTCGATAGCTATCTGAAGCTTACGGACTTATGGGTCGGAACGCAACTTCGAGTGCGGCGGCTTGCCGCCGCCCTACCGCACTCCAAGAAGATCTCTCACAACCCCCGACGCCCGCGCGAGGGCTTCATCCAGCTTATCCGGATCCTTCCCGCCCGCCTGCGCCAGGTCCGCCTTCCCCCCGCCCTTCCCGCCCACAATGGGAGCGAGCTTCGCGATCAGCGAATTCGCGGGGATACGGTCGACGAGATCCTTCGTGACGGCGGTGAGTAGAGTCACCTTGCTGTCGGTGACGCTTCCGAGAACCACGATGCCGCTCTTGAGCTTGGAGCGAAATGTGTCAGCGAGATTGCGGAGATCGCCGCCGCTGACATCATCGACGCGCCGGGCGAGGAGTTTGATGCCATCGATGTCGATGCTCTCCTCGGCCGGTTGAAAGCCGGCTGCCACACCGCCACCCGAAGCGAGTCTCATTTTGAGTTGCTTGAGCTCCTTCTCGAGCGACTTCTGTTTCTCCTGAAGCGAGCGGACGTATGCGGGCACCTCTTCGATACGCGCATTGAGCTGCTGCTGCAGCTCGTGCGCGGAATCGTCGAGCGACTGGAAGTATTCGAGCGCGCCGCGGCCAGTGAGCGCCTCCATGCGCCGCACGCCCGCGGCAAGAGAGCGATCGGAGACGATCTTGAACACGCCGATGTCGCCGGTGCGGCTCACATGACATCCGCCGCAGAACTCGCGCGAATAATCGCCGGCCGAAACGATGCGGACGTTCTCACCATACTTCTCGCCGAACATGGCCACGGCACCGGAGCGCTTCGCCTCGTCGAGCGGAAGGATCCGCTTCGTCACTTCGAGATTCGCGCGGATCTTTTCGTTGACCTGCTCTTCGATCTCGCGCATCTGCTCGTCGGTGAGCGGCTGGTGATACGTATAGTCGAAGCGCAAGCGATCGGGCGCCACGAGCGATCCCGCTTGCTGCACCGTTGGTCCCAGAACATCCTTGAGCGCCTTGTGCAGAAGGTGTGTAGCCGTGTGGTTCGCCGTGGTGTCGAGGCGAGCCGGTACCGGAACCGAAGCGCGAACCTTCGAGTTGACGGCGAGCGAGCCTTGATCGACGCGCACGCGCGACACGACCAGATCGCCCACCGGTTTCTGCGTGTCGAGCACTGTGGCCCGCCCATCCTTCCACTCCAGCATTCCACTGTCGCCGATCTGACCGCCCGACTCTGCGTAGAACGGCGTCGGATCGATCACGACCTCGCCTTCCGATCCGTGATGAAGCGCGTCGCGCTCTTTTCCGTCGACGACGATCGCCTTCACCGCCGACTCGACGTTCGTGTAGTTCTCGTAGCCGACGAACTCCGGCGTGCCGGCTTTCTCGGCGATCTTCGCGAACGTCGCTGCATCGGTCGACGATTGGAACTTCGACGACGCCTTCGCTTTCGCGCGCGCGTCGCTCATCATCGTTTCGAATCCTTCGCGGTCGAGGGTGACACCTTCTTCTTCGGCCATTTCCGCGATCAGATCGACGGGGATACCGTACGTGTCGTAGAGGCGGAATACTTCTGCGCCGCCGAGGGTGCGCTCGCCACGAGCGCGGACTTCGTCGAGGATGGCACCGACGCGCTCCATCCCCGACGTGAGCGTGCGGGAGAAGCGCTCCTCTTCTGCACTGAGCGTGGCCAGAACTGCCTGCCGCCGATCGCGCAGCTCCGAATAGGCATCGCCCATCGCCCCGATCACGCTGTCCACGAGCTGCGAGAGCAACACGGGATTCGGCAACTTGCGCCCGAAGCGAATCGCTCGCCGGATGATGCGACGCAAGACATAGCCGCGTCCTTCGTTCGATGGAATGACGCCGTCACTGATGAGAAATGTCGACGAGCGCGCGTGATCGCAAAGGACACGCATCGCGGTGTCGAGCTCGTCGTCCATGTCACCGCCGTAGCGACGGCCGCTGCGATCGGCGATCGTCTTCATGATCGCCTGGAAGCTGTCGATGTCGTAGACCGTCGCCACCTTCTGCAGAACGCTCGTCATGCGCTCCAGGCCCGCGCCCGTATCGACGGACGGCGCCGGCAGCGGCATGAGCTTGCCGCTGCTGTCGCGGTCGTACTGCATGAACACGAGGTTCCAGATCTCCATCGTGTCGTCGCCGGGACCGTTCACCAGCGCCGCCACGTTTTTCGACAGATCGTCGCCGCGAAAATAGTGAATCTCCGAACACGGCCCGCACGGACCGGTATCGCCCATCGACCAGAAGTTGTCCTTCTTGCCGAAGCGCAGCACGCGATCGCGCGAGGCACCGACCTTCACCCACAGCTCCGCCGCTTCGTCGTCGGCGGGCACGCTCTCATCGCCCTCGAACACCGTGAACCACAGCCGCTCCACATCGAGGCCGTAGACGTTGACGAGGAGATCCCACGCGTACTTGATCGCGTCGGCCTTGAAGTAATCGCCGAACGAGAAGTTGCCGAGCATCTCGAAGAACGTGAGATGGCGTGCCGTGCGGCCGACGTTCTCCAGATCGTTGTGTTTCCCGCCGGCGCGCACGCACTTTTGCGAGGTCGTGGCGCGCGTGTAGTCGCGCCGCTCGCGGCCGAGAAAGACATCCTTGAACTGATTCATCCCGGCGTTGGTGAAGAGAAGCGTCGGGTCTCCCGCCGGCACGAGCGATGAGCTGGGAACGCGGCGATGATTTTTCGATTCGAAGTACGCGAGAAATTTCTCGCGGGTCTGGCTAGTCGTCAGCAACCGGGGTCTCCTTGACGACGCTGCGCACGAGCGTGGCGTCGTAACCCTGATTCAACAAATAGAGCGCCAGTTTCTTTCGCCCCTCGGCCGTCTCCAGAAAGGCGGCGCCGTGGCGGCGGAGGAGCAACCGGCGGCGCTTGTCGTACGCGGCGGCCAGATCTTCGCGCTCGCGATCCTCATCGGAGTTTGCGCGAATGGCCTCACGCACGATCTCGTCGTCGACGCCGGCGGCCTGCAGCTCGCGTTCGATGCGGAGAACGCCGATCTTCTTCTGCTGGCGCGTCCGGATGTATGAGCCGGCGAAGCGCTCGTCGTTCAGCCAGCCTTCGGCGCGCAGCCGGTCGATCGTGGCGGCGACGTCGGCAGTATCGAATCGCTTGGAGCGAAGTTTCCGGCGCAGCTCGGCCATGCTGTTGAACCGATAATTCAGGATGCGAATCGCGGCGAGATAACAGTCGTCGAGGTCAGCCACGTAACGAGTGTACAGCCGCCAGCCGTCGCGGCATCGAATGTCATCGATTCTGCGGCTGTACTCGCTTACCGGCGAGTTGTGACGCCAGCTTCGCGTATGGCTCGGCCTCGCGCAGACCTGCGGCGACAACTTTCTCGAAGAGTCGAGCCGCTGCTGGGTAGTGCCGATCAGCCAGCTCGCCGACAGCAACGATGTACAGCAGTCTCGGGTCCGCGGAGCCGCGCGCGACGGCGTCACGCGCGATCTGCTCGACCCACATGTCGGTCCACAGAATCATGCGCGGGAGGATTCGAAGTTGCGTCCGCGTCAGGATCGCCGACAGCGTTCGCGTATCGATCCTGTCGTTCGGCGAATTGAAGCGGGCGTTGATGATGCGCTGCGCACCGAAATAGGTCATCGCGCGCTCCCGGATTCCAGCAGGAATCGTGCGGCGGATGAACTCGCTGCGCGCGAACGCCTGCGGAGCGTTGGCGTGCATGTCGAGGTACTGCGGCAGAAACCCTCCGGTGATGACGGTGGAGAGTCGCAGCGGATGATCGTCAGTCAGCGGCGGTGTGGTGCCAACGAAACGGCGCAGCCCCTGAGCATCGGCCAGAAACGTCGTCGCCAACTCCTCGGGCGTCTCGAAGCCGATCCAGCGCAACCAGGTGCCGGCGCTCGGCTCGCTCCATTGACGAGCGAAGCTCGATTCATCGTCAGGTGAGGGCACCTTTCCTCCGCGGCTGCCGACCAGGATCCATTCCGTGCCCATTCCGCTCCAGAGGCTGCAGTCGTCGAATGCATTGCAGAACGCGGAGATGATCGACCGCGCGTCGTTGACGCTCAGTTGATACACCGGTAGCCAATAGCTCGCGATTCCCTGTTCACTCAGGCGATCCCGAACGAGCCGGAAATACTCCTCCGTGTAGAGACTGACGACGCCCGCCGATTTGGGCGGCGGCGGCTCCGCGGTGATCAGATCGAAGCGGCGATCGGTCGTGCGCAGAAAGAAGCGGCCATCCTCGACATGCACGCGCACACGCTCGTTTCGTAAGGGATTCGACGCACCGGGCCAGACAAGATCGCTGAGATCGAGAATGTTGCGGGAGATGTCAACGACGTCGATCGACTCGAGTTGCGGCGAGCTGACCAGCGATGTCGCGGTGACCCCTACGCCGAAGCTGATGAGCAGCGCATGTTTTGCGCTCGGCCGTAACGCGAGCGGCAGCCACGCGAACATCGACATGTAACGCTTCGCCACGAAACCCGTCGCCGCCATCGAGTACCCATTCGTGAAGAGGCGATAGATGTAAGGGCGCCCGGCGACACTGGTGCGCAGATAAACCGCTGTCTCGATCGGTCCTTCGCGCACCGTTGCAATCTGTGCCGTCTCCAGATAATCGCGCACCGCAAACGGAACGAACACCCTTCGGAAGACGCCGAACGGGAAAAGTACCAACGCGATGACGAGTACCGCTCCGGCGATGGCGGCCACCACTCTGGCGCCTCGCGCTCGCGGAAGGAGCAGCACGGCTGCGGCCGCGTACGTGAACCCGATCGCGAAGAACGCGCGCTCGATGCCGATCGTCGGGATCAGAATGAATCCGGCGGTCGCCGATCCGATCGCTGCGCCGATCGTATTGAACGCAGTGAGGAGCGCCGCTGCACGCGTCTCGTTGCGCAGCTCACGCTCCACCGCGCGGCCGACGAACGTGAACAGCACACCGGACAGAACACTGACCGGCATCATCAGGCGGAGGGAGTCGATGAGTACAGCGCGCTGCTCGTCACCCGAAGCGAATGAGCCGGCCCGAGCCAGTGGCGTGGGGCTGAATCCCGCGTAAGAGGCGATGAGCACCGCGCCGGAGATCGCTGCGATCGCGGCCGCCCACCGATCGGCGTCGGGCGAGCGGCGAAGAACGACAGAGGCCACCAGTGCTCCGAGCGCGATGCCGAGGAGAACGACCGCGAGCATCGTGGCAAAGGCGAGACTGGTCGCGAAGATGAACAGCACGATGAAGCGGAACCAGATGACTTCGAGTGCCAGCAGCGCGAAGCCGGACAGCGCCGCCGCCATCAGCAACGCCACGACGCGCGGCGACCAGCTCGCCGATTCTCGTTCGCTGCGATCAACAGCATCGAAGTTCGACGTCATCGCCATGATTGCGGCGATGCCGCTGAAGCACGCCGCAACCACGCCGGTGCCACGAATGCCGAGCAGGCGGATGAACAGAAACTCGCCCGCAATCGCTCCGACCACCGCGCCCGTCGTGTTCCAGCCGTAGAGCAGACCGAGGGCCCGGCCATAGTTCTCCACGGAACGCGATAACGCGCCGACCACCGTAGGCAGCGTCGCACCCATGAGCGTCGTCGGGATGCAGAGCAGAATGAACGCGAGGACGAGGCGCGCGGCGTTCAGCGCGAAGTCCGACCCGAGAACCACGCGAAAGACCGGCGCGAACAGATCCTGCGTGAACGGCAGCAAGACCACCAGCGACAGGCCCGCGACAGCGATGCAGGCCTCGATGGTCCCATACAGTTTTAGCGCGTCACGGTTCCGAACGATGCGCGCGGCCAGCAGGTTGCCCGCGGCGAGGCCGCTCATGAAGCTCGTCAGAACCAGCGCCGATGCCCAGGCCGTGTTGCCAAAGGTCAGCCCGCTCAGGCGGAACCAGAGCGTCTCGAACAACAGCGCCGCGGCGCCCGACAGAAAAAAGATCAGGGAGAGCCGCGTGGCAGGACGAGCCACTACACGCTATTGGAGAAATCGAACGGAGAGTCTTCGCTGAATGGATCGTTCGGCGACGAACCCTCCTTGCCGGCCACACCGAGCTTCGACTCCATCTCTTCGCGAGAGATGTCGGACGTCGACTGAATGCCCTGCAGTTTGAGACGGAACTCGTCCGGGTTCGAGGCGCGACGCAGCGCTTCGTCGAGCGAGATCAGCCCGTTCTTGTACAGGACATAGAGCGACTGATCGAAGGTCTGCATCCCGTACTGCGATGTGCCCTGCGCGATCGCATCCTTGATGAGCTTCGTCTTGTCCTTGTTCTCGATGCAGTCGCGAATGTACGCGGTCGAGATGAGGACTTCCGCAGCAGGAACGCGGCCCAGACCATCGGCGCGCGGGAGAAGTCGCAGCGAGACGACAGCCTTGAGAACGGCCGCGAGCTGCAGGCGGATCTGCTTCTGCTGGTGCGGAGGGAAAACAGAGATGATCCGGTTGACGGTTTCGGTCGCATCCATCGTGTGCAGCGTCGAGAAGACGAGATGGCCCGTTTCGGCCGCCGTCAGCGCGGTCTCGATCGTCTCGTAGTCGCGCATTTCGCCGACGAGAATGACGTCGGGATCCTGACGGAGAGCCGATCGCAAGGCCTGTGAGAATGACTTGGTGTCGACTTCGACCTCGCGCTGGTTCACGATCGATTTCTTGTCGCGATGCAGGAACTCGATCGGATCCTCGACCGTCATGATGTGCTCGGTGCGATGCGAGTTGATGTAGTCGATCATCGCCGCGAGCGTCGTCGACTTGCCGGAGCCGGTTGTGCCCGTGCAAAGGATCAAGCCGCGCGTCTCCTCTGCGATTTTCTCGAGCACGACGGGAAGCATCAGCTCGCGGATCGACAGGATCTTCACCGGAATCACGCGGAGAACCATGCCCACCGTGCCGCGCTGCTGGAAGATGTTGCAGCGGAAGCGGCCGAGGCCCGGGACGGAGTAGGCGATGTCGATCTCGTAGTTGTTCTTGAACTTTTCCTTCTGTCGGGAAGACATGATCGAAAAGGCCATGGCGATCGTGTCTTCCTGCATGAGGCGTTTCAGCTCGACGAGCGGAACGAGCTCACCGTCGACGCGGATGACGGGATGCGAGCCGACCTTGATGTGGAGGTCCGAAGCGCGTCGCTCCGCGGCAATCTTGAGCAAGTCATTGATATGCAAGGGTCACCTCGCTACGAACGGTTCATTTTACGCTGAAATATGGCCAACGGTTAACGGTTAACCCTTAACCGTATATGCGTGAAGATCTTCCCTTACGCTACGTCGTCAACACACCGACCGCCCGCCCCGATACCGACGAGATGCCGCTCGTCATCATCATGCATGGACGAGGTGCGGATGCCTACGATCTTGCCGACCTTGCGCCGATGATCGACGGGCCGGGCGGCTATCGGTTCGTCTTCCCCAACGCGCCGAATGCGTGGGAAGCCGCGCCGGGTATGACGTTCGGGTTCACGTGGTTCGAGGGTCTGCCGCCGGAGCCGAAGTCGCTCGAATCATCGCGACGCATCGTGATGGACTTCCTGGATGAAGCCATCAGGCGCTTCCCCACTCCGGCCGGCAAAGTCGTCCTGGGCGGATTCTCTCAAGGAGGACTGATGGCGCTCGACGCCGGTTTACGCACGACGCAACCGCTCGCCGGAATCGTGGCGATGAGCGGCGCGCTCTATGAACAGGACTTGCCTACTCTGAAGAAACTCCCCGTGCTGATCATCCACGGCATACAAGACGAGTTGATCAACGTGAACATGGCCCGCCGGGCGCGGCGGGTGCTCGAGCAACACGGCCTTCCGGTCGAGTATCACGAGTTCCCGATGGGGCATCAGGTGACGCCGGAGTCGATGGCCGTAGTACGTGATTTCCTACGGCGATCTCTGAGCTAATCGAACGCGAATCTTGGCAGCCACTGCTTCTGGCGAACCGCAAACGCGAATCCGGCGATGGCGATCGCGGCGATCAACGTCAGAGCGACCGCGGAGCGTCCGAAGTACCACGCGTCCGAATCGAGTGTCATTGGGACCGACCAGCCCAGCAGCACGATGTACGCGCATGCGGATACCGCCAGAATTCCGAAGCGGAAGATCACAAAGATCACGATGGCGGCGACTGCGAATCCGTAAGCGGCTCGCTCCATCAAAGGTCCAACGGGCTCGAAGAGAAACGACAACGACATCAACGCGAGCGCGATCAGCCGGGTCGCACTTTCATGACGAACCACGGCCTGCACGACGAGCAGCAGTGTGACCACACCGAAGCTTCGCAGCGTCGCTTCGGTGAGCGCGGAGATCAAGAACGACGTGACGTACGCAGCCGAGCCGAACGGAGCTCCCATGGGAAGCGAACGAAGGTGCAGTGGTGGACCTTCACCGGTGAACCACTGCGGAATGAGCGCCGTGGCTTCCCAAAGCAGGAGCACGGCGGTTCCCATCGCCGCTCCGGCAAGCAGGTCGCGCCCGACGATCGGATCCTGCAAGCGCCCCTGAAACAAACGAGTCCAACCGATCAACATCTGCGGCCAGCGCCGGCGCGCCAACGGCTCGACGGCGATGTACACGACCCAGCTCATCAACGCCCAGAATGTCGAGTCGGCGACGATGCGCGAGACGATCATCCACTCCTGCACGAACGACGGGACGTGATGGGCGCGAAGAAGCATCGCGATGGCGGTCGCGACGAGAATGAAGACCGCAAAGCGGAATGCGCCGCGCCGATCGCCGCGACCGCGACGAAGATTCCGTCGGGCGATCAGGATCGCCGCCGCAGGAAGCAGGATGAGCAGGAAGATGACGGTGAGGCCGGAAATCTGAACGGCAAGCGGATTCGGCGCCGGGACCGACGGCGACGTGAGCGCGACCGAGAACCAGACCGGCCGGTCGTGAAACGCCGCCGCTTCGATGCGCTCGCCGTTGCGCGTCAACCAGGCGTGCTTCTCATCGGAATCGACGCGGCTGCGCCACTCCGGTTTGACCGGCGTCAACTGCGACGAATCAATCGCCGCGAGTTGAAAGAGCTTCGACCAGTTGGGAGGCGCAGTGGCCTGCTGCGGATCATGCAGCGGCGGCATGACGGTCAGCTCGATCAGGCGACCACCGGAATCGAGAAGCACGTCGGCCATTCCGCGCGTCGTCAGAGGTGGATCATTGGCGGTCACTCGACGATCCGAGCGATAAGGTCGCAGCGGCAACGGACTCTGACGATAGAGAAAGTACATCGTCGTGCGCCAAACTTCGGCATTGCTGTCGTCGTAAATCGCCGACCAGTCGCCGCGCGTGCTCGCGCCGGCGGCGGCTACCGCTTCACGCGCTCGCTCGAGCAGCACTTCCGGTGGCTTCAGTTCGGCGCGGCGGTACCACATCGTCTTTCCCGCGGGGACGATGTAAGCCACGATGCCCACGATGACGAAGAGCAACAGCGACCACGCAGCGAGCGGCGAAAGCTCCGGCGCCGTTTCCGAGGCCGCGACCATCGCCGGCGACGGCGTTTCGCCCGCCGCCACTGCTGCAGCCAGTGGGTCGTAGCCCGGCAGTTGACGCAGAACGTCATCGACGGAATCGGGACGATTCTCCGGATCGGGATCGAGACACTGCAGAATCGTTTGCTCGATCGCCGGAGACATGCCGTCGGTGATCGTCGACGGACGCGGAATCGCGACCGTGTTCTGCTGCTTCATCAGATCGCTGAGACTCGCCGTGGGGAAAGCGCGCCGTCCGGTGAAAATCTCGTAGAGCACGAGACCGAGGGCGTAGATGTCGCTCTTGATCGTGGCGCTCTTGCCGGCGAGCTGCTCCGGCGCCATGTACGCCAGCGTCCCTGCCGCGATCGACTGCGCCGCGCTCTCCTCCGCGACCGCCACTCCGAAGTCCGTAATGCGCGCGCGTCCGCGACCGTCCAGCATCACATTCGCCGGTTTGAGATCGCGATGAATGACGCCGCTGGCATGCGCGGCAGCGAGTCCGGAGCAGATCTGTCCAGCGACCGCCGTTGCTTTCGCGATCGGAAGTTGTCCGATGCGGCGCAGAAGCGAGGCGAGATCTTCGCCATCGATGAACTCCATGGTGATGAAGAGGTGACCGCCGACTTCGGCAATGTCGTAAAGGCGGCAGACGTTCGGATGGGAGACCTGACGGCCGAGCCGAACTTCGTCGTAGAGGCGGCGCTCGGTATCGGCGCCACCGCGCCGGCGGAGAAACTTCAGCGCTACCGGCTGTCCCAGTTTCAGATCGTCAGCGCGATAGACCTCTCCCATTCCGCCACCGCCGATGAGCGAGACGATCCGATAGCGATCGCCGAGCGTTGTGCCAGGCGTGAGTTTGTCCATGAGAGACTGCCGCTCGCCGGCGCGTATGGTCGGCGTCTCTTCGGGTGGGCGGAAGGCGGTCGACTCGTCAGGCATCGACCGCGACCTCAGGCAACCAGCGCTTGCCACCGAGGGAAATGATGAATCCGTAGAGGGCGATGGCGATCAGAAGGATGACGGCGAACATCGAGCGGCCGAAATACCACGCGCTCGGATCGAGGGTGATCGGTACGCGGCGGAGAAAGACATACGAGAAGAACGCGGCCGCAAAGGCGAGAAGCCCGAAGCGAAACAGAATGATCAGCACGACGACCGCCACGAGCACGCCGAAGATGGCTCGCCCCCAGAGCGGACCGGACACATCACCCAGAACGAGAAGGGCCACGAGAAGTGCCGTGATGATCACGGATGCGCGGACGCTGCGCGTCATGACGCGCAATCCCACAAGAAGAGTCGCGGCGATAATGGGAACGACGAGCGCGAGCGCAAGCGAAGCGGCGAAGAACCATCCAACATAGCGAAGACCTGACAACATCAAACTCACCGACTGCAGTGGAACAGCTCCGGGAAGCAACGTCGTGAGTTGCCGGAGGAGGACGACCATCACGCCGACCGTACCTCCAACGAGAAAATCGCGTCCGATCATCGGATCGCGAAAGCGTCCAGCCAGCAGCCGGCTCGTTCCAATCAGCATGCGCGGCCAACGCCGGCGAACGAGCGGCTCGATGGCGATGTAACCGATCCAGGTTTCGGCCGCCACAGTCAGGGCCACGCCAATCGCCCAGAAGATCAGCACCATCTCGTCGAACGAGTCTGCGACATGGTGGGCTATGACGAGGACGCCGGCCAGCAAGGTACCAAAGACGAACCATGCCAACCGCCTTGCGCCGCGACGATCGCCTTGCCCTCGCCGTAGATTTCGTAACGCGAGAGCGATTGCCGCAGCCCAGAAGCAGAAGGTCAACACGACCAAAACGGCAGTCGAAATCCGGTTCCCCGCTTCTTCCGGCCGCTCGATCATTCGTATCGGCATACGCCACGGCGGAATGACATGAAACCAGACCGGCCGGCCGTGATACGACGCCGCTTCGATGCGAGTCCCGTCGGTACCGACCGTCCACGCCGCCTTCTGATCGGAGTCGACGGGAGCGGCCCATCGCGGCGTCGTGGGAGACATTCGGCCGCTGAGACCAGTGAATTTGAGAAAGGGTGACCAGTCGACATTCGTCGTCGCGTGCGCCGCGTGATCGACCTGCGGCGGAAAGATCGTGAGCTGCAGCAAATGTCCATTGGAGTCGAGGGCCACATCGGCCATGCCGGAGTAGATGAACGGTGGGTCATTCGGAAGCACACGACGCTCGTAGTTCTGCGCAACCATCGGCCGAGGACTCTGCCGGTGAAAGAACAGGAGGGGCGATAACTCCGGCAACGTTTCTCCACGACGCGCCGTCCAGCGCAAGTGCTCCATATCGGTTACGAAGATCGCTGACGAATCGGCGCGCGGCAACGTCTGTCCCGTTGCGGCCAGAAGCTCGGCCACGCGCTCCTGCAGCACCTCCGGCGATTTCAGCGGGACGCGACGATGCACCATCGCGCGAGCCGTCAGCGCCGCGTAGAGGAGCAGGCACCCGACCTGGATCGCGAGAAACGTCCATCCTGCGGCGGCGGAGAGCTCTCCGCGATCGGCCGCGGCAGCGACCATCGCCGGCGACGGCGTTTCGCCGGCCGCAATCGCCGCCGAAATCGGATCGCCGCCGGGAAGCTCGCGCAGAATTTCCTCGACGGAATCGGGACGCGCCGACGGATCGGCATCGAGGCAGCGCACGATGATCCTCTCGACTGCAGTCGGAACATCGCGAGTGATCTGTGACGGCCGCGTGAAGTCTGCGCGTTGCCGGTGCACAAGGAGATCGTCCATCGATGTCGCTTCGAACGTGCGCCGGCCCGTGAAGATCTCGTACAGCACGAGGCCGAGCGCGTAGAGATCGCTTCGCACGGAGGCGCTCTCGCCCTGGAGCTGCTCAGGCGCCATGTACGCCGGAGTGCCTGCGCCATCGGACGCGCTGCCGCCCGCAAGCGCGAGACCGAAATCCGTCACACGCGCGCGGCCGCGGCCGTCGATCATGACGTTTGCCGGCTTCAAGTCGCGGTGGATAACTCCCTTGTCGTGCGCCGCTGCGAGTCCCGAACAGATGTCGCGCGAAACCGCTAATGCCTTTTCCGCCGACAAGCGACCGACGCGGCGAAGCAAAGACGCCAGATCTTCGCCGTCGACGAATTCCATCGTGATGAAAAGCTGATCGTCGATTTCGACGATGTCGTACAGGCGGCAAACGTTCGGGTGCGAAATCTGACGGCCGATTCGAACTTCCTCGTAAATCCGGCGCGCATCGCCACGCCACGGTAGAAACTTCAGGGCGACTGATTGGCCCAGTTTCAGATCATCGGCGCGAT
>DASXRT010000095.1:0-4554 GCA_036506455.1 Thermoanaerobaculia bacterium | reverse complement strand
AGCGAACTGTGCTGCGCGTCCCCGTCGCCACCTACCGCATCCAGTTCAACGCCGGCTTCACATTCGAAGACGCGCGGAAGATCGCCGGCTATCTCGGCGAGCTCGGAATCAGCGATCTCTACGCGTCACCGATTCTGAAGGCGCGTAAGGGAAGCACTCATGGCTACGACGTCGTCGATTCGACTGCGCTCAATCCGGAGCTCGGCACCGAGGATGACTTCACTCGCCTTCACGACGAGCTGAAGAACCTCAACCTCGGTTTTCTTCTCGACGTCGTGCCGAATCACATGGCCGCCAGCCAGGAGAACTCCTGGTGGATGAGCGTGCTCGAGAATGGACGGCAGTCGCGGTTCTTCCACTACTTCGACATCGAATGGCGGTCGATTGAAGAGAAAGTTCTGCTGCCGATCCTCGGCAAACCCTATGGCGAGGCGATCGAGTCCGGTGAGATCAAGCTCGGATTCGACGCCGACGGATTCTTCTTCACGTACTACGACAGGCGTCTGCCGCTGGCGCCTAAGTCGTACGCGTTGATCCTGCGCGAATGTGTCGGCTCGCTGCCGACCGAGGGCGTGGCGATCGAGCTGCGCGATCTGGTGGCCGGCGACGACACGGTCACGAACAGCCGCTTCCTGAAGGAGACGTTGTGGCGGATCTACGAGCAGAGCGCCGAGTTTCGAAAAGCGCTCGATGAGACGATCGTTCGCTTCAATGGCGAGCCTGGGAAAGCGGACACGTTCAATGCCCTCGACTCGCTACTCGACGCTCAGTACTACCGGCTCGCGTACTGGCGGATTGCCAGCCAGAAGATCAACTACCGCCGTTTCTTCGATGTCACTGATCTCATCGGCCTGCGCATCGAGAATCCGGAGGTCTTCGAAGCACGCAATCGCCGGACGCTGGAACTGATCGGCGAAGGCAAGGTCACCGGTCTGCGCATCGATCACATCGACGGCCTGCACGATCCGATCGGCCATATGCGGAAGCTGCAGTTGCGCCTGGGCGATCGGTTTTATATCGTCGTCGAAAAAATTCTGGCTCACGACGAAACGCTGCCGAAGACCTTCGACGTCAGCGGCACGACCGGGTATGACTTCCTCGACACACTCAACGCGCTGTTCGTCGATCCGGCCGGTCTGCGAACGCTCACTGACTTCTACCGCGACTTCACCGGTAACGCGCGCTCGTTCGACGACATCTGCTACGAGCGGAAGAAACAGGTGATCAGCGATCTCTTCCCCGGCGAAATGCGCACGCTCGGCAAACAGCTCGGGGAGTTGTCGATGCACGACCGCAACGCCCGAGACTTCGCGCCATCCGAGTTGCTCGCGGCGCTGATCGAGATCACCGCGTCCATGGACGTTTATCGGACCTACATCCGCGACTTCACGGTGACCGAGGACGATCAGCGTTTCATCCGTCGCGCGGTGCAGGAGGCGCGTCGGCGAGCCGGAACGAGTCTCGATCAGCGTCTCTTCTCATTCCTCGAGTGCGTGCTTCTCGTCGATCCGCCGTCCTACGTCGCTTCGGAACGCGAGCGCTGGCTGGCCTTTGTCATGCGCTGGCAGCAGTTCACCGGCCGCGTGATGGCCAAGGGCGTCGAAGACACATCGTTCTACAACTACAACCGTCTGATCTCTCTCAATGAAGTGGGCGGAGAGCCGGGACGCGAGGGCGATTTCGATCCGGTCGAGGAATTCCATCGGCGAAACGAACGCGTCCAGCGCGACTGGCCGGACACGCTCAATGCCACGTCGACGCACGACACGAAGCGCAGCGAGGACGTGCGCGCGCGCATCAACGTTCTCTCCGAGCTCGCGGATTCGTGGCAGCGCGACGTTCGCCGATGGTCGGAGATGAACGCGCCGCTTCGCCGCGACGGCACTCCCGACCCCAACGAAGAGCTTCTCCTCTACCAGACGCTCCTCGGCATGTGGCCGGTCGACGAGGAGGAGCTCGAGACCGTCGAGGATCGGCTGCGCCAGTTTCTGGAGAAGGCGGCGCGCGAAGCCAAAACGCACTCGAGCTGGATCACGCCGAATGTCGAATACGAGAAGAAGCTCATCGACTTCGGCAGCGCCGCTCTCGCCAACCTCGATTTTCGCGCGTCGATGATGCGCACGCAGCGGCGCGTCGCGTTCCACGGGTTTCTCAACGGGATCGCGCAGGTGGTGCTCAAGATCACTTCGCCCGGTGTTCCCGACTTCTACCAGGGAACGGAGATCTGGGATCTGAGCCTGGTCGATCCCGACAACCGCCGGCCCGTCGATTACGAGCGGCGCCGCTCGATGCTCCGGAAATTGAAAGCGTCATTCGAGCGCGGCTCACTCGATCTTTCCACGATGCAGCGTCGCTTCTTCGACGGGCGCATCAAGCTGTTCGTCACCTGGCGCACGCTCGAGCTGCGCGAACGACACGCCGACTCTTTCCGGCGCGCCGGCTATCGCGCGATTCCGTCGAGCTCGCCGAGCGTGTGTGCGTTCTGGCGTGGCCAGAACGTTCTGGTCGCGGTGCCGCGGCTCACCGCAAAGTTGACAAAGGTCGGCGTGACGCCGGTTGGTGAAGTCTGGGGTGACTCGACCCTGACGATCGAGAATCGCGGTACGTTCCGCGACATCTTCACCGCCGAGACTTTGCAGCTCGAGGGCGGTCCTGTCCCGCTCGCACAGGTTTTTTCGAAGTTCCCGGTTGCGGTCCTCGAGCGCCAATAGCGGCGTACCAGCAGACGAACGCGATCGCGAACATCCCGCCGATGCGGTAGATGAAGTTGACGCTGTTCCAGAAGTCCTGCGCCAGCGCTGAGTAATGCGCCGTGCTCCATGCCCCTGCGCGTGTCGCGTATGTCGCCTCGATCGCTGCCAGCAGGGCGAGAACGTGAAACCCGAGAAGCACGACGATCGCTGCGAGCAGACGCTCGATTCGTCGCGGCGGAACGGCGGCCGCGAGTCCGGCGAAGAGAATGATGTTGTACGTCAGTTCATCGGCCGGGATCTGAATCTGCGGCGCATCCGGGCGAGAGACTTTGATAGCTCGATCCGATGCTTCAGCGTGTCCGACGATCCGGCTGAGCAACACGTTGTAGGCCGGCGTCGCATACCACCAGATCGCGACCGCGACCGCGGCGCCGGCGATGAAGCTAAGCGCGGCTCGCAGCATTCGCCGGCACACTCCGCCGCGACCAGAGGATGAAGAAGCCGACGGCCACCGCGAAGATCGCCGTCTGCCAGACCGCGAGATGGAACGTCTCGAACCACGAGCGGCGATGGCATCCGATGAGAAACAGCGTCACCACGCGCACGAGATTGGCGAGTTGAATCAGCGCTGTGCCGATGATCACGCCGATGAGTTTCCTTCCGAGGCTCGCTGGAAATGCCAGAACAGCGGCGACCACGAACAGCGTGGCCTCCACGCCGTTGCAGCCGTTGCGAATATCGACAGCGAAGCAGGGAGCGCTGATGGTCGTGCCGATGACGTGGACGCCCGGTTGTACGACTCTGATGACGGCGCCGGACACGATGGCAATGGCGTTCGTGATCGGAATGACGACGTCGCGATCGACGACGTCGATGAGCAGTGTGAACTCGAAAACGGCCAGAAGAATCAGAAAAACGACGACGAAGCGAACGCGTGGCACGCGTCCATTCTAGTGTGCGAAGCGCCGGATGAGGGCGCCGATGGCACCCAGAACTCCGAACGGCAGCCACACCCATCGCACTTCGTTGACGAGCACTCCGAAGTCCAGCGCACCGATCGGCGACACTTCGATCGGCCGCCAGGGAAAGAAGTAGCGGCGATTGCTGAATGGCGAGAAGAAGGCGATGCCCATGCCGCCGTTCGTGCAGGCATCGAGCAGCGGATGCGAGATGGCGCAGAGAAAGATGAAGGTGAAAATCGCTACGTTGTTCTTGCGCCGGCGAAGCCTCAGCGTCGCGATGGTCGACACGAGCACAGCGAAAAAAATCGAGTGCGTGAATCCGCGATGCCCAAACGTCGACCCGTACGGAATCCCCAGCGGAAACGTCACGACATCGGCGTCGGGCAGCACCGATGCGACAGCTCCGGCCGCGACAGCACTTTTCGGAATGCGCCGCGTGAATGTCTTCAGCAACAGCACCGCGGGATGGGAAAAGATCGTCGGCATTACGCTCGTCCCGTGATCTCCGCCAATCGCCGTAGCATGTCCGCTTGCGCTCGCGTCAGCGAGCCGGCGCGCACGCGCCAACTCCAGTTGTCGAGTCCCGCGCCCGGGCGGTTCATCCGCGCATCGCTGCCGAGGCCGAGGATGTCCTGGACGGGGACGATGGCTGTTTCGGCGACGGATGTGTACGCGGCTCGGATCAGAGCCCATGCGACATCGGCGCAGTCGTCGCCGAGATAGATGCGCGCAAGGTCGCGCTCCGCTTCGGTCGCGTGCTCGAACCAGCCGCGCGCCGTATCGTTGTCGTGCGTTCCGGTATAAACGACGGTGTGCGCGCGAAAGCGATGTGGCAGATGCGGACTGTCGGGCGCGCTGAAGCCGAACTGCAGGATCTTCATGCCGGCGAAGCCGAGC
The DNA here is from genome assembly GCA_036506455.1 of Thermoanaerobaculia bacterium. GTDB lineage: Bacteria > Acidobacteriota > Thermoanaerobaculia > Gp7-AA8 > Gp7-AA8 > DASVHS01. The sequence continues at coordinate 2 of DASXRT010000095.1, read as the reverse complement.
GA
>DASXRT010000094.1:0-3498 GCA_036506455.1 Thermoanaerobaculia bacterium | reverse complement strand
TCACGAGCTGCGCCACCGTCCAATACATGTCCCGAAAGTTACCTCGGCTCAGCCGCAGCGGTTCGACATTCTGGTCGCGCATCTGTAGCGATGCGATGAACACTTCCAGCGTGATGTCGAAGGCGCGGTCCTCATCGAAGTTGAGGTACGGCAGCGGCGGTGGGTCGCCCTCGGGTCGCGACGGACGAGCGATGCGATACGGCTCGAGCGCATCGAGTGTGACAACCCAAGGCGAGATCGACGTGGCAAAGCTCTTCGACACAAATGGACCGAGCGGCTGGTACTCCCAGGCCTGGATGTCGCGCGCCGACCAGTCGTTGACGAGGCAGAGGCCGAACACATGTTCCTCGGCCTCGTGGATCAGAATCGGCTCGCCGAGGTCGTTGCCGCGAGCGATGAAAGTTCCGACTTCCATTTCGTAGTCGAGGCGCTTCGACGGGCCGAACGACGGCGGTTGCAACGGATCATCGCGGGTCTGACCTTCGGGACGAATGAAAGGCGTGCCGCTGACCACGATCGAGGAAGAGCGGCCGTGATAGCCGATCGGGATGTACCTGTAATTGGGAAGGAGTGGATTGTCGGGCCGCAGCATCGAGCCGACGTTCATGGCGTGATGAATCGATGCGTAGAAATCCGTGTAATCGCCGATGATGGCCGGCAGCAGCATCTCGATCTCGCGCCGCGAGATGAGATGCTTCGCCACCTGTTCGCGCTCGGTTGAACGGTCGCGAAGGAGCTCGATGATTCTCGCGCGCAGGCGCGAAGTGTTCTCGCGGCCGCGCGACATCAGCTCATTGAGCGTCTCGCGCGTGCACGCCCACTCCGAAACGAGACCCGCTTCGTGACAGGTGAAAAGATCGAGCACCTCGTCGCCGATCGCCACGCAGATCCGTCCTTCCGCTCCGCGGCGATAGACGCCGAAGGGAAGATTTTCGATGGGGAATTCGGGATGATTGTCAGCCGATGCGACCCAGCTCTTCACAGCCAACCCAACTTCTGCAACTCGGTGACCGGCTCCTCGAACGAGCACGAGCCGAACGAGATCGCCGACAGCTTGCGCACGCGCTCCAGCTCATCGGTCGTCACGCGCAGATCGCGGAACCAGATCCCGCCGTCGTCGAATCCGAACGCACGCGCGTTCTGCTCGCGAAGGATCTGCGATGCCGATCCCGGCAGCGCCGCCGCCACGAAGACGTTGATGAAGCCGTGCATCACCGCGACCGGTGCGTTCGCTTCATAAGTCAGCGGCTTCAAGGAGCGGATTGGATGATGAAGACCCGCCGTCGCTTTGAAGGGCACCTTCTTCTGCCGCGCCATGAAGATGAACGTCGCCAACTGCTCGAGCGGCGGAAAGGCATCGGCAGTCGTGCCGCCGGTGCGAACTTTCGCGCGAAGCTGATTTCGCGCAATGACCTCGAGAAGATCGAGGTCGCTGACCTCCACGTACACCGTGCGGCCGCTCGCTTGTTTCGCGATTCGATCGATCTCTTCGGCATTCGCAGCCTTCACTTCGACCACGTGCGCATCGGGGATCTGATCCGGCGTCCCCAGCACACTCAGCGGGAAATCAGGCGGAACATCGCGCGCCTGCTTTGCCGGAACGACGAATCGGCCGAGCGCCCACGCGTATTTTCCGCGCCGGTACTCGTCATACTTGCGAACGGCTTCAGCGAGCGGCAGCGAAGCCGGCGGAAACAGGGCGGCATAGTCGATGAGCGAATCGAGGAGAACGCGGATCGAGTCCTTCACCGCTGATCCGGATGGAAGTTCTTCTTCAGGTCCTTCCAGCACTCGTAGTAATCGCGCTGGAGCTGCGGCGCGTTCATCGCGAACGCCGTCGGACGGAGGACGAAGCGCGTCTCGAACATGAACGCGAGCGTGTCGCCGAGGAACTGCGGTTCCAGTTTGGCCGAAGAAGCGCGCTCGAACGTGGCCGCATCGGGACCGTGCCCCGACATGCAGTTGTGCAGGCTGCCGCCGCCGGGCACGAAGCCCTCCGCTTTCGCGTCGTAGACGCCGAAGATCAGCCCCATGTACTCGTTCATGATGTTGCGATGGAAGTACGGCGGACGGAACGTGTGCTCGGCCACCATCCATCGAGGCGGAAAGATCACGAAGTCCGCATTCGCGGTGCCGGCGATTTCGGATGGCGATGTCAGCACGGTGAAGATCGACGGATCGGGATGATCGAACGACACGCTGTTGACGGCGTTGAACCGGCGCAGATCGTACTTGTATGGCGCGTAGTTGCCGTGCCACGCCACGACGTCGAGCGGCGAGTGATCGATGCGCGCCGACCACAGGTTGCCGAGGAATTTGGCGACGATCTCGAAATCGCCATCGTGGTCTTCGTAGGCCGCGACCGGGGCCTGAAAATCGCGCGGGCTGGCGAGAGCGTTGGCGCCGATCAATCCAAGATCCGGCAGCCGGAACAACGCGCCGAAGTTCTCGCAGATGTAGCCGCGCGATTCTCCGTCGACTTCGACGCGGAATTTGACGCCGCGAGGAACGACGCAGATCTCGCCCGGTGCGACGTCGAGCACGCCCAGCTCCGTGCGGATGACGAGTCTCCCCTGCTGGGGGACGATGAGCAGCTCACCATCGGCGTCGTAGAAGAAACGATCGGTCATCGAGCGATTCGCCGTATAGATGTGAACGCGCATGCCGGTCGTCATCGCTGGATCGCCGTTGCCACAGATGGTGTGCACGCCGTCGACGAAATCGGTTGACTTCACCGGAAACGGATCCCAGCGAAGTTGATTGGGCGTTCCTTCAGTCAGCGCATCGCCGTCGCGGAGTTTCTTGAACGGCTTATGGGTCACGGAGGGACGAATGCGATACAACCACGAACGCCGATTCGCGTGCCGCGGCGCGGTGAACGGCGTCCCACTCAGTTGCTCCGCGTACAAACCGTAGGCGACTTTCTGCGGTGAATTCTGGCCGACCGGCAGAGCGCCCGGCAGCGCTTCGCTGGCGAAGTCGTTGGCGAAGCCCGTTTGATCCGTGATCGTCATTCTTGAAGTGCGGCGGCTTGCCACCGCCTTGAAGGCGAAGGCAATCTAAAGGTTACCGCGCTTTGCTTGTTCGGCCTCAATGCTCTCGAACAGCGCCCGGAAGTTTCCCTTGCCAAATCCGCGGCTGCCCTTGCGCTGGATGATCTCGAAGAAGAGCGTCGGGCGGTCTTCGACCGGTTTCGTGAAAAGCTGCAGCAGGTACCCTTCCGGATCGCGATCGACGAGAATGTTCAGCTCGCGCAGCTTGTCCATCGGCTCATCGATCTCGCCGACACGGTTGCGCAATTCCTTGTAGTAGGAATCGGGAGTATTGAGGAACTCGACGCCATTCGCTCTGAGGCGAGTGACCGTCTCGATGATGTTTCCGCAAAGCAGCGCGACATGCTGCACGCCGGGACCGTGGTACCAATCGAGATACTCGTCGATCTGACTCTTCTTTCGTCCGGGCGCCGGCTCATTGATCGGAAACTTCACCACGCGGTTC
>DASXRT010000093.1:0-26181 GCA_036506455.1 Thermoanaerobaculia bacterium | reverse complement strand
GCGCTTCCGGTCTCGGTGACATTCGGCGGCGTCGCCGGAACGAACATCCTCGTGACCAGCCCTGTCACGCTGAACGTGACGACGCCGGCTCACGCGGCGGGGACCGTCGACGTGGTCGTCACAGTTGGCTCGGCGCAGGCGACTTCCACCGGCGGATTCTCGTACCAGACCCCCGGGAAAAAGCGCAGAGCGGTCAAGCTGCAATAAAATCTCACGGCCATGCGTAAACGACTCGCTCTCCCGCTGCTGTTCGTCTGTATCTCAGCGTTTGGCGCCACGTCGAAGACGTTCGACGTCACCTACACGGCCACGATCGCGAAGGTTCCCGCCGGTCTCGAAGAGCTTCAGGTCTGGATTCCCCTTCCGGCATCGCGCGGCTGGCAACATGTCTCGAACGTGACGATCGACGCCCCTTTCCCGTTCACGCGACATCGCGAGAAAGAGTTCGGGAACGAGTATGCGTTCGCCACGATTCAGAATCCGCCGGCCGGTGATCTCACCGTGCGCGTGCGGTTCAACGCGACGCGCGAAGAGGCGACCAGCGCGCATCCCGCCGAGAGCGCGGCGAGCCGCGCACAGATTCAACGCGCATTGCGCGCGGACCGGTTGGTCACGCTCTCACCGCGAGTGCGCAATCTCGCGAATGAGATCACCAGGGGAATCAACGATCCCGTCGAGCAGGCCCACGCGATCTACAACTACCTGATCGTCACGATGAAGTACGACAAGACGATTCCCGGGTGGGGGCAGGGCGACACCGAGCGCGCCTGCGACATCAAGGCCGGCAACTGCACCGACTTTCACTCGCTCTTTATGTCGCTGGCGCGGGCGAAAGGGATTCCGGCGCGGTTTGTCATCGGATTCCCTCTCACGGCTGCGGACGGCAATGTGAAGGGTTATCACTGCTGGGCCGAGTTCTACGTCAAGGGGAAAGGATGGATTTCCGTCGACGCATCGGACGCGTCCAAGGCGAAGGATCCAGCGTCGCAGCAGTATCTCTTCGGCAATCTCGATCCGAATCGCGTGCAGTTCACCGTCGGTCGCGATCTCGTCCTCTCGCCGCGTACCTCCGATCCGCTCAACTACTTCATCTATCCGCGCGCCGAAGCGAAGGGGAAGACGGTCGGCGAGCCTTCGATCTCGCTGCAATTCCGCGAAGTCACGAAGCAGGCCGCGGCAGAATAGACCCTCTCGTGCGATTTCCCCTGGCCATCTCGCTGCTACTCGTGGCGACAACGTCCGCCTCTGCGCAGACGTTCACGACGATCGACGAGCTCGAGTATGCGAACACCGGCGGCAAATCGATGCTGCTCGATCTGCGCATTCCCGATGGACGCGGTCCTTTTCCGGTCATCGTCTATCTGCACAGCGGCGCCTGGGTGAGCGGCGATCGCACCGGAGGTCCGGCCGTGCGACAGGTAACGCGCGGATACGCGGTGGCCAGCATCGATTATCCGCTCGCGCCGCAATTCGTCTGGCCGGCGCAGATCGAGGCCTGCAAGGCGGCGGTACGATGGGTGCGCGCGAACGCGGCGCGATTCAATCTCGATCCGGATCGCATCGGCGTCTGGGGCACTTCTTCCGGCGGTCACCTCGGCGCAGTCCTGGGAACGAGCGCTGGCGAGACCTCTCTCGAAGGCATGGCCCTCGGCAATCCCCAGTTCTCGAGCCGCGTGAAAGCGGTCGTCGACTTCTACGGTCCAACCGATCTGCTCAAACTCGATGATCAGAAGCTGCCGTGCATTCCGCTCGACGGCAATGCCTCGTACATGCCGCCGTCGCTCCTGATGGGCTGCCCGATCCAGCAGTGCCGGGCAAAGACGGAGACCGCGAATCCGATCACATACGTCACACGCGACGATCCGCCGTTCCTGATCATGCACGGCATGCTCGATTGTCTCGTGCCGTTCCAGCAGAGCGTGATGCTGCACATGGCACTCGAAGCGAAGGGTGTCGATTCGACGCTGATCCTGATTCCGAACGGCGATCACGGCGGCCGCGTCTTCGACGAACAGAAGTATCAGCAGATGGTCAGCGACTGGCTCGACAAACATCTGCGCGGGCCGATCCCACCCGCCCGCCGCCGCTCCGCGCAACACTAGAATGACGCGAATGCGACAACTCATCGCTGCAATCGCCGGCGGGATCATCGTCTTCGTCGTTCACTCGCTCGTATCCACGCTCCTGGAAGATGATGGCGAGAGGGACGTCGAATCACGCTCCCTCGGCGCCATAACCGAGGATCTGTTCCCGCTTCTTCCGGCGAAGCTTCTTTCCTCGAAGAGACTTCGGCACATGCGACCAAACGTGCGTCTGCAGGATCTCGATCAGGTCTTCCCGGGTTTTGCGGCCACCAGACGCTCGGCTTCTTCATTCTTGATGATTCTTGATGTTCAATACCATTTCCGCAGCACTCGTCCCGGCAGCACTCCCGTCATCTTTGCGTCGCGCAAGATCGGCGTTCCGTTCACGATCACGTGGCGCACGCCTTCGGAGAAATGATACGGGTCTTCGTACGTCGCGACGTCGCGGATGGTTTTCGGATCGAAGACCGTGATGTCCGCCTTCATCCCGGCGCGCAGAATTCCGCGATCCTTCAAAAACGCGCGTGATGCAGCGAGCGATGTCATCTTTCGCACGGCTTCTTCGACTGGCAGGTAGCGGAACACTCTGGGGAACGTGCCGGACGCGCGAGGATGCGCGCCTTTGTCCTGCGTGACGACAGCGCCTGAGTCCGAGCAGACCGCGACCCAACGCTGCTTCAGAGCGACCTTCATGTCCTCTTCACTGAGCGAGAAGAAAATCGCGACCGGCGAAGAAGTCTCCTTTTCGAATAGTCGGGCCGCGGCCTCGGCCGCATCCGTATTCATCTCACGCGCGATTTGATCGAGACGCTTTCCCGTTCCGCGGATCAGGATGGTGCTCGCTCCGTTCCCCTGTAAGCGAACCATCTCTTGTTTGATCTTCGTGCGCGTCACGGGATCTTTCAGGCGACTGACGAATTGCGCGTAGCCGCCTTCCTGCGCCCACGCCGGCACGATCGACACGAGGTCTGTTGACGTCGCGGTGTAGGGATAGGCGCATGCGCCGTAGTCGACGCCGCTGTTCTCGATGCGCGCGACAACTTCCGGCATGCGTCCCCAGTTTTTCTGCCCGCCGATCTTGAGATGAAAGATGTTCAGCGGCACGTGCGCGTCGCGCGCGATGCGGATCGCTTCGTCGATGGCGGTGTCGATCCGATCCGATTCGTTGCGCAGATGCGTCCAGTACGCGCCGCCGTGCTTCGCGAGAGTCGTGAGCTCTTCAGTCGTCGCGAAGCTGCCCGGCGGATAGATCAGAGCGCTCGCGAGACCGACCGCGCCCTCCTTCATCGCCTGATCGACGATGGCGGTCATGCGAAGCAGCTCTTCGGAGTTCGGCGCACGGTTCGCGTGACCGAGGACCATCTCGCGCGGATTCGCAGCGCCGATGTAGAACGCGAAGTTGATTGCGCTGCCTCGTTTTTCCACGACGCGCATGAAATCGCCGAGCGTTCGCCACGTCACGGCGGGCCAACCCGGCGGCTTCGTGCGCTCCATCTCTGCCGCCATGGCCTCGTCGATTGGTCCGGGCGAATGACCCTCGCCGGTCACCTCCGTTGTCACGCCCTGGCGAACTTTTCCCTCGAGCTTTGGATCGATCAGCACCGCCGACTGCGAGTTGCCGAGGAGATCGATGAAGCCTGGAGCGACGATGTCGTTCGTGGCGTCGAGTGTTGTTGACGCGGTCCTGTCGTGAAGATCGCCGATCTCGGCGATCGTATCGCCGCGAATTCCGACGTCGGCGCGGAAGCGAGGGCGACCCGTGCCGTCGATGACCTTGCCATTGATGATTAGCGTGTCAAAGTCGCCCCTCCGGGGAAGAGGGCTCTGAGAACAGCTCAGAACGAAGAGGGCGGCGAGTACGGCGCGCATGCAAAAGACGTAACTGCGCGCTCCACCTGCACGGTCTCGGGGCTGTACGCAAAGAAGAGCTCGTTGCTGCGTACGAAGGCGTTGCGAAGCAGATAGGTGTACGGCCGCTGGCTCCTGTACGCGTCGAGCATCGCCGCCTTGATCGCTTGCGCAGTCGCTGACACACCATACGTCGCCCATGTGAACGAGCGCATGCCCGCCGGCGGGAGCAGCGCGCGCTCCGGCGTCCAGATCAGGGGCTTGAGGAATCGGCTCGTGTGAACCAGATATCCGAGCCGATTCGGCGCGTGCGGTGAAGAGTCGATCGCCATGTCGACGATGTCCGCGGCCGCGCTGTGATCGGGATGAAGATCGAACGGCACCGGCGTGATCACGGTTGTCGGGCTTACGAGATCGAGAACGCGATGGATATCGCGGACCAGATTCGCGAGCGTGTACGACGCCCCCGGTGAAAGCGCCTTTTCGTACGGCACCGCCTCGGCACGGGTCGAGGTCGATCGCACGACGTGCGCCGGCTGCTCGTACATGCTGCGCAGGCCGCGATCGGGATAGCCGAGGACGAAGAGATGGTCGCGCGGGACACCGAGGATGCGCATGGCCTCATCCGCTTCACTGATCCGTGTGCGACCGACGCTGAGGTAGTCCGCAGGCGTCGGATCGATGCGGCGATGGAGAAGTCGCGCGGAAAAGCGGGCGCAGTCGCCGGCGGTGAGAAACGCGACAAACACATCGGCACCGGCGCGAATCGCGTCGAGCGCGTACGCACCCGCACCGATGGTCTCATCATCCATGTGCGGAGCGACGATGAGCACACGATCGCTCGCGGCTGCCGGCTCGATCGAGGGATAGCGAGTCAGGCGCCTTCCGCCGCTCAGTTCCATCTCTGCTTGAGGCTGATATAACACATCCGTTGATAAAATGGCGCGCGTCCCAACGTCCTGCCGGAGGCACACATGCCCGAGATGAAGCTGACGGTCAACGGAAAGCCGCGAGCAGTTTCCGCCTCACCCGACACGCCGCTGCTGTGGGTCCTGCGCGACGACCTCGGACTCACAGGAACGAAATTCGGCTGCGGCATGGGCCTGTGCGGCGCGTGCACAGTGCTCGCCAACGGTGAAGCGATCCGTTCGTGCAGCACAACCATCAGCGATGTGAAAGGGAAGAAGATCACGACGATCGAGGGCCTCTCGCCGAACGGCGATCATCCCCTGCAGAAAGCGTGGATGGTCGAAAACGTCGCGCAGTGCGGATACTGTCAGACGGGACAAATCATGGCAGCGGCGGCACTGCTGACGAAGAAACCGGAGCCGAGCGACGAAGACATCGACTCGGCGATGGACGGCAACGTCTGCCGATGCGGAACGTATCTGCGCATCCGCAAGGCCATCCATCGCGCGGCGGAGGAAGCATGAGCATGTCGATCCGCAAAGTCTCCCGCCGCGACTTCGTCAGGATCACCTCCGCCGCCTCCGCCGGTCTCATCCTCGGCGTGTCGCTGGAGGCAAAAACACCACCGAAGAAGAAAGCCGCTGAACCTGTCGCGCGCGACCTTGGCACGTTCGTTCAAGTCGGCGACGATGGCTTCGTCACGGTGTGGGTGTCGAAGTCGGACATGGGTCAGGGCGTGCGCACGTCACTGCCGATGATGGTGGCCGAGGAGCTCGATGCGGATTGGAAAAAGGTGCGCATCCGCCAGGCCCACTTCGACAAGAAGTTCGGACGCATGGGAACCGGTGGCAGCAGCAGCGTGCGCTCGATGTGGAAACCGATGCGGGAAGCAGGAGCGACGGCGCGGGCGATGCTCGTCAGTGCCGCGGCGGCGAAGCTCGCTGTGCCGGCGGACTCGCTCACAGTCAGCGAAGGCGTCATCACGCATGCCCCTTCCGGTCGCAAGGTCACATTCGGCGAGATCGCCGCAGAAGCAGGAAAGGTGGAAGTACCAAAAGAAGTAAAACTCAAGGATCCGAAGGCGTTCAAGCTGATCGGGAAGAAGACCGATCGTCTCGACAACCGCGACATCGTCACCGGAAAGGCAACGTACGGGATCGATGTACGCGTGCCGGGAATGCTCTACGCGGTCGTGAAGCGCTCTCCGGCATTCGGCGGCAGAGTGGCGAGCCTCGACGACAAGAAAGCGAGAGCGGTTCCGGGCGTGAAAGACGTCGTGCCGATCATGGCGATCGGAACGGATTTGCCTTGGAACGGCATCGGCGTCGTCGCCGACTCGACGTGGGCGGCGATGAAGGGTCGCGACGCGCTCGATGTGAAGTGGGAGCCGGGCGTGGCGGTATTCGAGTCGACCGATTCGATGCGCAAGCAGATGGAAGACGCTGTTGCGGAGACGGGGAAACGCATCGTCGACATCGGCAACGTCGAGACCGCGACGATCTCCGCCGCTCAGAAAGTCGAAGCGGTGTACGAATTGCCGTTCCTCGCGCACGCGACGATGGAGCCGATGAACGCAACGGTCAGTGTCACCGCCGACGGCGCGGAGGTCTGGGCGCCGACACAGTTCCCGGACTGGGCAAACGGTGCCGTGGCGGAGGCGCTGAAACTCAAACCCGAGCAGGTGAAGGTCAACGTGACGATGCTCGGCGGCGGGTTCGGTCGCAAAGCGAATCCCGATTTCGTCCTCGAAGCGGCGTTGCTCTCGAAGGCGGTGGGCGCGCCGGTGCATGTGCAGTGGACGCGCGAAGATGACATGCAGCACGACTACTATCGTCCGGCCAGTCGTCATCGCGCCGTCGCGGCGCTCGATCCGGACGGAAGACTGATCGCGTGGCAGCACCGGTTCGCCGCGCCGTCGATCGAGACCTACTTCAACCCGAAGGCCGACAAGCCGCACGAGAGCGAGAGCGGCGGACTCGAAGACATGCCGTACTCGGTGCCGAACCTGCGCATCGAGTTCACACCGATCGCCTCAGCGGTGCCGCGCGGCTGGTGGCGCTCGGTCGAACATTCGATCAACTCGTTCGTCATCAACTCATTCCTCGATGAAGTCGCGCATGCGGCGGGGAAGGACCCGATCGAGTATCAGCTCTCGATGCTGACCGCGGGACGGCGCATCGAAGGTGAAGGGCGCGCGAAGGACTATCCGTTTGAAATCGATCGGCTACGGCGCGTCATCGAAGTGGCGCGCGATCGATCCGGCTGGGGCAAGCGGCTCGCGGAAGGACGAGGACGCGGCTTTGCCGCGCAGCGCTCGTTCTTCTCGTATGCTGCGCAGGTCGCGGACGTCAGCGTCGGAAACGACGGCGCGATCAAAGTCGATCGCATCGTCTGCGTCATCGACTGCGGAACACCCGTGAATCCGGACGGCATCGCCGCGCAGGTCGAGGGCGGAGTCGCCTACGGTTTGACCGCGGCGCTGCACGGCGAGATCACAACGGCGGCCGGCGCCGTTCAGCAGTCGAATTTTCACGATTACCCGCTGCTGCGGATGAGCGAGATGCCGGTCATCGAAGTGCATATCATTCCGAGCACGGCTCTGCCGACGGGCACGGGAGAACCGTCGCTGCCGCCCACCGCGCCGGCGGTCGCCAACGCGATTTTCGCCGCGAGCGGAAAACGAGTACGAAGACTGCCGATGAAATTGACCTGATTACTTCAGGCTGTAGCGGATTTCCAGGATGGCGCTGCGGCCATCGATCGTAGGATCTAATCCCGCGCTTTCCGCTTCCTCATGTTTCCCGACGACCTGCGTGAGCTCCGCCCCGGCTCGAATCTTCGGCGTCACGGCAAAAAGCCAGGAGAGAGTCCAGGATCTCCCGTGTTCGTTGTACTTTTCAGTCTCGGCTTCTCGACGATCCGTCGTGGCGAATCCTTCGAAGCGTGCTGAAACGCGGCTGCGTCCACGGCTCAGCGACGCCAGCGCGTACGCCGCATAGAAACCGGCATCGACACCGATCGGCTTCGGTCCCATGCCCGTCCGGCCGGCCATCCACTCCGCGAGCAACGTGGCATGTCCGGCATGGAGCTCCGCTCCGATGTCATCGAACCGCGTTGCCCAGGCGTATTCCGCGCGATGCAACTGCCGGTCGCCGCGATTGTCGAGATGCGTGTACTGGATGTTGAATCGCTCGGGCAGCGCGTAACGGATCCGCGCGGCGTAACCTGTACGGCCGTCCAGATCAGTCTCGAATGGCACCGTGCCGTCCTTGCGCTGCTTGACGAAGACCTCCTGCAGCGATCGGAGCGGCGGCAGCGGCAGTACTTCGTCGTAAACAGACAGGCGACTACCGATCGTCCATCCGCGCCATGCCAGCAGGGCGCCCATCGAGTCATTTCCGCGAAACGCGGTCGCGGACGTCGTGATCAGCGCCGTCGAAGTCAGAACGCGCCACTCGGCGTTGACACCGACCGGCCGCACTTCCTGCGCGATCCATGTGTTCAGCGCCGAAAAACTGATCGTGTACGGCGACGACCAGAGATCCGCGGTGTTCTCGCGCGACGTTCCCAGGAAGAACTGACCGGCGCGAAGTTGAAATTCATTGCGGCCGCGCTCGAAACTCGTCTCCGCGTAGGCGGTGACGAGACCGGAACGGCCGTTGCGAGCGACGCCGTGCGCATGAAACAGCACATGTTCGAATGGCTTCCACTCGGCGCCGAGCTGAACCTCGGCGACCCCGGCGTTGTTCTTGTCGAACCTGCCGAATCCGCCGCGAGTCCACGACGGCGGGCCGGTGACGTACATGCCCCGCCCGGTCGCGAAGCCGCGCAGATCGAATGTCTCCCCATCGGATGCCGAAGCGACGACGAGCAGCAGCGCAGCCGCGCAGCGGTGCATCGACCGGTGATTGTGCTCCCGAGCGTGGACCACAGGCAATCCTGCCTGTCCTGCTCACGGTAGAATTAAAGGAATCGTGGACACTGCCAGCGCTCTCCCGACAAAGATCGGGAAGTACGAGGTCCTCGGTGTCATCGGACGCGGGGGAATGGGCGTGGTCTACAAGGCCCGCGATCCCTTCATCGATCGCACTGTGGCCATCAAAACCATTCGCATCGGGGCGAACGACTGCGACGACGATCAGCTCAATCGGCTCCGGATGGAGGCGCGTTCCGCGGGCAAACTGCATCATCCAAACGTCGTCACGATCTACGACTTCGGCGAGGAAGACGAAGTTTCGTTCATCGTCATGGAGTTCGTGGAAGGGATCAACCTCTCGCGCGTGGTGCAGAAACGCCGGCCCATTCCGTTGTCGGCGCGGCTCGATGTGATCATGCAAATGGCCCGCGGTCTGTCGTACGCGCACGAATCGGGCGTGGTGCATCGCGACATGAAGCCGTCGAACGTCTGTGTGACGGCGCGCGGCGTGGCGAAGATCCTCGATTTCGGCCTGGCCCGCTTTGACAACACGCGATTGACGAAGACCGGCTACCTGAGCGGAACGATCGCGTACATGTCGCCGGAGCGATTCAGCGGCGATACCGGCCCGCAGGACGACATCTTCGCGCTCGGCGCGGTCGCGTACGAGTTTCTTACGTATCGCCGCGCGTTTCCCGGCGACACGACGCCGGAGATCATCAGCAAGATTCTCGGCGGACCGATGCCGCCGCGGATCTCCGATCAGAGCGCATATCCGGGTGAGCTCGACACGATCGTCTTCCGCGCGCTCGAACGCGATCCGGCCGAGCGGTATCAGGCCGCCGCGGAGTTCGTGAAGGCTCTCGATCTCTTCATCCGCTCCGATGAATACCAGTCCTACGTCGATCAGGAACTGGAGATGCCGGAGTTTCAGCGCGTCGTCGACTGGACGGAGGACAGTCCCCAGCAGGGACCAAACCCGTATTCATCCGAGCGAAGTCTGGATTCGGTGGAGATGGGTGAGGCGCCGACTCTGCAGATCGGCAGCGAAAGCGCCGAGCCATCCGGGACAGACGTCAACAAACCGGCCGGAGAGCCAACGGTCCTGAAGACGAAGCCACACCCGCAGCGCGCCGCAAAAAAACAGAACATGAGCACGCAGCCGGCCGTCAGCGCGGATGCGGGAACGCCGACGGAGTTCGTTTCGTCAGAGCCGAGGCGGCCACGAAGCTCGATGTGGATCGCTGTCGCCGCTGCGGCGCTGATCGCAATCGTCGTGGTAACAATTCTGATCTCGCGTGGACGAGCTCCCGAGCCGCAAGTTGCGAAGATCGTCGTGCCGACGGCCACGACAGCTCCTGTGAGCGACACGGTCTCGAGACAATCCGAAGTGCAGCTCGCCACCGCGACGACGCTGGCAAACCTCGTGGCTCGGCGCCAACTCACGCCCGCCGAACGCACTCGCTTCGCCGAAGCCAACAATCGTCTGGACAGGGCCCGCGCGAAAATCGCCGAGAAGGATTACGCGAGCGGGGCGACGCTCGCAAGCGAGGCCATCGAGACCTTTCGTGATCTCCTGTCATCGAGCGGCAGCATTGCCACCACCGCAACGACTGCTCCGCCGGTTCGTGAAAAACCGCGCAAACAGCCTCCGCCGCCCGTTCAGAAGCCGACGGTCGTCGCGCACATCGAGACCGTAGCGCCACCGGTCGTCACGCTGCCGCCGGTTACCGCGACGCAACCGCCGGTGATCGCGACACAAGCTCCACCGCCGCCTCCTCCTCGCGTCGAGACTGTCGCGCCGCAGCGCCCGACTCGCGCGGACCTCGACCGCGAGATCCACGCGTTCATGCGCGAAGTCGCCGCCGCCTATCAGGACAAAGACATCGCGTTCTTCCGGCAGCGCGCGCTCAACTTCACCGACCAGCTCGCGAACGCGATTCGCAACTCGCCCTCGACGCGAGTCGAGATCGTTGTCAGCAGCATCGACTTTGTCGACGATCAGACGGCGCGTGTCGTCGTCCGGCGCACCGACCGGTTCGCGGAAGCAGGCGTGCCGCCTGCCGTGCAGAACCTGACGTACGAGCTTCGCCGTCTTCCGGACGGGTGGAAGATCGTGCGCTTCTCGCGGATCTAGCTAGAGCGTTCCCTGAATTCCCACCGTGACAACCGAGCTGGCGCGAATTCCGCGATCATTCATCGGCACGAGCAGATTGAAGAGGAGAGCGCGATTCTTCGACATCTGCCATTTGCCGCCGATCGCGCCGTCGATCTCCGATCGTCCGATGAGGCTTTGACCTTCCAGCGCTGTTGTCGTGAAGAATTTCGCCGCATTCGGGCGAACGACGCCGAGGACCTCGCCGCTGATCGTGAGCGTGTCGCGCGGCGCGTACTCCGAGCCGACGCGATAATCGATCGCATTCAGATTCGACTCGCCCCAATTCGCTTCATAGCCGAGATTGACATGAGGAGTGAGGCTGCGGATGGCCTTCGACGCCACCAAACTGAGTTTCGTGCGCACCTCGCCGGTGCCGAGGAAGTTCTCCTTGTCGCCGGTGGGGAGCGAGACGTCGGCGAGGACGGCCGCATCGAACGGCATCGTCTTCGATCCGATCCGCATTTTTCCTCTTGCGACCACATCGCCGATTCCGATCGCGCTTCCGGTCGCGTACTGCCCCGGCGTCTCGACAGCGAGATCGAATTGATGCGGATCCGGAGGAACGGAATTTGGACCGGGAACGATCACCGCGTTCGTCAACACGCTCAAATCGTTTCGCAGATACGGCACGACCAGGCCGACGTCGAGCCGGTCGGTCACGCCGTACACTGCCGACATCGTCAGAGCCTGACTCTTCAGACGGAAGTGGACGTTGACATGAATCGTGTCCTGCAGGTACGGCGAAGCGATGTTCGTGACGCATTGCGGAAGCAGGCAATGATGAAGAACGAGCTCGATCGAATCCGCCCCGTTCACGCGGTCGAAATCGGAGAAGCTGTAGGTGCCCGAGACTGTGAGGGTGCCCTTACCGGTCGTCGCGCCTCGGTCAGCGAGCAGCGGTCCGAGCGATCCCTGCACGCGCTCGTATGTGCCGGTCTGCTCGTTGAAGCGATATGACACGAGCCCGACAGCCGACGGAATCGGGAAGAGTGGATGCGATTGCAGCACGCGCTGGAGAGTGAGACTGAAATTCTGGAAGTCCTGCGACTCACCGAAGTGGGCCTGATGGCCGGTGTCCTTGAGCTGAATGCCGTTGCCGCCGTACAGGTTGTTGATCAATGCCGACAGCGTGTCGCCGTGCTGAATCGTGATCTGCGCGCCAGCCGCACGCGAGAAGAGAACGAGGACGAGAAGAGTTAAACCGGCGCGACACCTCATGGGATTATTCTCGCACGCGAGTCACCACGTCACAGCGGAATCCGCGGATCGCGCCACAGACCGACCTGCTTGCGCCCGTAATCGACAGACACGAGGAATTTCGACAGAAGACGGTTTCCGATCCGCGCCTGCGTGACGTCGCCGATCGCGATGTCGACATTGCCGAAATCGGTTCCGGCGACGATCACATGCGCTGTTCGCCGGGACGGAGGCGCGTTCCCGCGCGGAAGAACAATCGTATCGGGCAGCGCGCTGTCGACGACGACCGTCGTCGCCTGTCCGTCGATGTCCGCGAGAATCGATGGCTCGACCCTCCAGCGGAAAATGGTCATGTAGTCGGGATGAATGCCCTCTTTCTGATATGTCAGCAGTCCGCTGCGATAGTCGATCGTCACCGCGTGCGATCCCCAGACGTCCGAGCCGATCAACGCGTCGCCGAGTCCGGCGAGGTTCATGACGACCGGCGTGAAGGGCAGCGATTCGCGCTGATTGAGCTGAAGAGAATAGCGGCCCGCGCCGGCGCGGCCGGCAAACGACGGATCGACGAGCGTGCGCGGCTGCGCTGTGCTGAAAAACATCCGACCGGGATGGTGGTTGATCTCCGCCGTCGTCAGGAAGAGAAGATTGTTCTCGATGGTGAAGGCGAGGTTCACCTCGCTGGCCGGAGCCTCGCCGCGCCACGGAAGGATCGAGCCGCATGAACTGACAAGGAGCGCGATTATTGCTAGAGGGATTGATTTCGATAACATTCCGACTTCTTTTACCGGCTCCTGCAACATGGACGCCGGGCATCCCGAGGAGAACGCGATGGCGACTGTAACCGAGTACACGACGGAACCGCGGAAGCTGAGCGAATTCCGCAACGAAGCGCTGACCGACTTCAGCACGCCGGAAAACAAGTCTGCGATGGAAGCGGCGCTGGCGGAAGTAAAAACCGAGTTTGGGCGCGAGTATCCCCTCGTGATCGGCGGTGAGCGCATCAATGGCCTGAAGACGTTCACCTCGATCAACCCGTCTCATAAAGATCAGCTCCTCGGCAAGTTTCAGAAGGGGACGCGTGCGCATGTCGAGCAGGCGATCGACGCAGCGTGGAAGGCATTCGAGAGCTGGAAGCGGCAGCCCGTCGGCGTTCGCGCGGGCCTTCTGCTCAAAGCCGCGGACCTGTTACGGAAGCGCAAGCACGAATTCTCCGCGACGATGATTTACGAAGTCGGCAAGACGTGGCCGGAAGCGGATGCGGATACGGCCGAAGCGATCGACTTCCTCGAGTTCTATGCGCGCGAGGCCTACCGATGGGCGAGCGACCATCCGATCACCAGGATCGAATCGGAGGACAACGACCTCGTCTACATCCCGCTGGGCGCCGGCGCGGTGATCCCGCCGTGGAACTTCCCGCTCGCAATCATGGCCGGCATGACCACGGCCGCTGTAGTAACGGGTAACACAGTGATTCTGAAGCCATCGTCGGACGCCCCTTGGATCGCCTATCGGTTCTTCGCGCTGCTGGAAGAGGCAGGAATGCCGGCGGGCGTCGTGAACTTCCTCAGCGGTTCGGGAGGCGAAGTCGGCGATCCGATGATTCAGCATCCGCGGATCCGGTTCATCGCCTTCACCGGATCAAAAGAGGTCGGTCTGCACATCAACGAGGAAGCGGCCAGGACACCGAAGGGGCAGATCTGGATCAAGCGCGTCATCGCGGAGATGGGAGGGAAGGACGCGATCATCATCGATCGAGAAACGGGGAACCTCGATGACGCCGCGGCCGCCGTCGTCGCCTCGGCGTTTGGATTTCAGGGACAGAAGTGCTCGGCGTGCTCGCGTCTGATCGTCGACGAAGCGATTTACGACACATTCATCCCGCTCGTCGTCGAGAAGACGAAGAGACTGACGTTGGGTGCGCCCGAAGCCGCCGAGTCGCAAGTGGGACCGGTCGTCAACGAGTCGGCGATGAAGAAGATCAAGGAGTACATCGAGCGTGGATCGAAGGAAGGTCAGGTTCTCGCCGGCGGGAAGGTCGACGCGAAAGATGGCTTCTTCATCGAGCCGACGATCATCGGGCCTGTCGCTCCGAACGCGACGATCGCGCAGGATGAGATTTTCGGCCCCGTACTCGCGGTGATCAAAGCGAAGGACTTCGACGACGCGTTGCGCATCGCCAATGACAGTCCGTACGGACTCACGGGCGCCGTCTTCACCGATAACGAGCACAAGATCCGCCGCGCGAACGAGGAGTTCTTTGTCGGCAATCTCTACATCAATCGGAAATGCACCGGCGCGCTCGTCGGCGTGCATCCCTTCGGCGGTTTCAACATGTCGGGCACCGATTCGAAAGCCGGCGGCCGCGATTACCTCGGACTCTTTCTGCAGGCGAAAGCGATCTCGCGAAGAGTGGGTCCGCAGTCGCGGACGGTGAGGGACGCGAATTCGTGAAGTGGAGCGGCGTGCTTCAGCACGCCGCCGCTACATTCCCAGCTTGAAGTTCACAGTCAGATTGAAGATGACATCCACCGGCTGTCCGTTCATCGTTCCCGGACGGAAGTGCCATTGACGAACGGCGCGTTCGGCTTCCTCCGACAATCCCATCGGCAGACCTTTCACCACTTTCACCTGATCGACGTGGCCAGTCTTATCGATGATCGCCTCGACGATCACGACGCCTGTGACGCGCGCGGTCCGCGCCGTCTCGGTGTATTTCGGTTCGACACGATTCGTTACGACAGGTGCCTTCACGTCGCCACCGACGCGCACGGGATGGTCCGGCAACGGCTCGGGTTTCGGGGCTTCGACGACTGGCGCTTCCTTACCTCCGGTGCCTTCCCCTTCCGTTCCGGTTCCGGTGCCGCCGACTTGACCGCCGAGAACACCACCGATCTCGCCACCTTTGACACCGCCAACGGTGCCACCGACAACGCCGCCGACTTCCCCTCCAATGACGCCACCGGTGACTCCGCCCGGAACTCCGCCGACTTGCGCAGAGCTCGGCAGGTCTTCGGACGGTTTGATGTCTTCGGTCTTCGTCGTGAGCGGAATGTCGACCTTGGGGATTTCCTTCGGGATCTCACGAGGCGGAATGAACGCATCGTGAGGGATCGGCGTCGGCTGTTGAATGTGCGGTGTCGGTTTCGGCGTACTCGCGCTCGACGCCGGGGGCGGGGGCGGGGGTGGGGGCGGTGGGGGAGCCGCGCCCTGACTCACAAAGGCGCGAATCTTGTCTTCCGCATCCACGCGGTGCGAAGCCGTCGCGCCGAGGAAAATGATCGACGCGATGAAGATTCCATGCAAGATCAGCGAGGTGAGGGACGCCTGCCAGCGACCTCCCTGGCGTTGTTTTTTCGACTCGATGAGGTTGCTCTGGAGATCCATTTCGTATTCTCCTGAGCATAGTTATCGCAAGTCTGTTGCCAGCTTTTTGCTCTTGTATATCAATAATTTACGTTGTAATGTAGCAGTAGAGAAGGGGTCCCGAAGTGGCTACGGATGAGACCGAAAAGAAGTCGACCCTGCGCGAGTACTACGAAGCGCTCCTGATCGCCGTCATTTTCGTCAATTTCGCGCGCATTTTCGTCTTTCAGGCGTTCAAGATCCCGACGGGATCGATGGAAGACAACCTGAAGATCGGCGATCACATCATCGTTAACAAGTTCATCTATGGAGCGGACGGCCAGAATCCGGCGCATCTATTGCCGATTCGCGATATACGCCGTGGAGACATCATCGTCTTCCGTTATCCGCTCCAACCCGACACCGACTTCGTGAAGCGGGTGATCGGAATGCCCGGCGACGTCATCGAGATCCGCGACAAGAAAGTCTCCGTGAACGGGAAGCAGCTCAATGAGCCGTACGTGATTCACGTCGACCCGCAGACGTATCCGCCGCAGCCGGCGCTGCCGGAGCCGTATCGATCGCGCGATCAATTCGGGCCATATGCCGTTGCGCCTGATTCGTATTTCGCGATGGGAGACAATCGCGACCGTTCCAGCGACTCGCGGTATTGGGGCACCGTTCCGCGGTCGATGATCAAAGGACGGGCCTTCATCGTCTACTGGTCCTTCCGAGGCGAGCCGCCTCCGCCGGGCAGTCCGCCTGCAGAGAGGATCAAAGAGCTGCTCAGCGTGGTGATCCACTTCTTCGATCACACTCGCTGGCAGCGGACGTTCTTCATCGTCGACAGCAAGTACCACTTCACACCTGAGATCCAGGGCGAGAGTGGCGGCGCGTATGAGTCCGAGTGAGCAGGCCGAAGAGACGCAGCAGGCCATCGTTGCCAGCGATGCTGTCGTCGTCGATCGCAGCGATCATCCAATCTCACGACGGCAGATTCCCGAAAACGTCCTGAAGGTTCTCTATCGGCTGCATCGCAGCGGCTATCGCGCCTACCTCTGTGGCGGCAGCGTGCGCGATCTGCTCATGCAGCGCACGCCGAAAGATTTCGACATCGCCACCGATGCGCACCCGAGCGAGATCCGGCGTCTCTTCCGGAACAGTCGCATCATCGGTCGCCGCTTTCGCCTGGTGCACGTCATCTTTCAGGACATGATCGTCGAGGTGGCCACGTTCCGCCGCGAGCCGGAGCGCGGCAACGAAGAGAACGCGGAGATTCTCGTCACCGACGACAACACCTTCGGTTCGCCGCTGCAGGATGCGCGGCGGCGCGACTTCACCATCAACGGTCTCTTCTACAACATCGCCGATTTCTCGGTGATCGATTACGTCGGCGGCCTCGACGACATCCACGAGAGCCGGGTCCGTGTGATCGGCGATCCCGATGTCCGCTTCCGCGAGGATCCCGTGCGGATGATGCGCGCCATCGAATTCGCGTCGCGGCTGGGATTCGACATCGAGCCCGCGACCTACGACGCGATCCTCCGTCATCGCAGCGAGATCCTCAAAGCATCGCCGCCGCGAGTGTCCGAAGAGATTCTGGAGCTACTGCGGCGTGGCTGGTCACAGGGAGCGTTCCGGCTGATGGTCGACAGCGGGCTGCTCCAGCCGCTTCTCCCGGAGGTTTACAACGCGATCGCGAACGATCGCGCGCCGTACTTCTGGAAAATGCTGGAGGTGCTGGATCGCACGGTGCAGTCGGGCCGCAGAATCTCCGATCCGGTGTTGCTGTCGGTCCTGTTGCTCCCTTGGATCATCGATGAGCTGGAGAAGGAACAGAAGCGACGCGACGGCCGCATGCGCATCAGTGAAGTGCTGATTTTCATCCGCGATCTCATCCAGCCGATTTGTGCGCGCATGACGTTGCCGGCGGGAACGCGCCATCAGATCGAGCTGGCCGTGGAGACGTTATGGCGACTGCTCGAGCCGCCGGCGGACCGCCGAGCACAATTCCGTTTCGTTTATCGCGAGCCGTTCAATGACGCGCTCGCCCTGCTCGAGCTGTACGCGCTTTCATCGGGCAAGTACGTCGAGCAATATCGGCAGTGGAACGCCTTCGCGCAGCGCGTCAAGAGAGCGCAGGAAGAAAACGCGCCCCCGACGCGTAAACGCCGCCGCAGACGACGATGAAAAAGTGCTGAGTGCTGTGTGCTGGGTGCTGAGTCCCACCCAGCACTCAGCACCCAGCACTCAGCACATCAAGAACATGGAACCTATCTATCTGGACCATCACGCGACGACGCCCTGCGATCCGCGCGTCGTCGAGGCGATGATGCCCTATTTCACGGAGATCTTCGGCAACCCGGCGTCGCTGACGCATCAGCACGGCCGTCGCGCGGCGAATGCGCTCGAAGACGCGCGCATCATGATTGCGCGATTCTTCAAAGCGCAGCCGAGCGAGATCTACTTCACCGCCGGCGCGACGGAATCGAACAACACCGCTCTCAATATCGTCGAGCCGGGGCAGCATCTCGTCACCAGCCTCCTCGAGCACAAATCGATCACGGCTCCCGCGGAGCGCCTCGGGCGAAACGGCGTGGAAGTGACGCTTCTCACGCCCGATCGCGAAGGGTTCATTCATCCTGATGCTGTACGAGACGCTTTACGTCCGAACACACGCCTCGTTTCCATCGAGGCCGCGAACGGCGAGATCGGAACGATTCAGCCGGTCGCGGAGATCGCCAACTTATGCCGCGAGCGGGGAGTGCTCTTCCACACCGACATGACGCAAGCGGCAGGGAAGATCCCGATCGACTTCGTCACCGTCGCCGCCGGCATGGCCTCGCTCTCCGCGCACAAGATCTATGGGCCGAAAGGCATCGGCGCGCTCTACGTTCGCCGCGGGATTCGCGCCCAGCCGCTCGTGGTGGGTGGTGGTCAGGAGAAAGGCCTTCGTTCGGGAACGGTCAACGTGCCGGGAGCGATCGGGTTATCCGTCGCCTTGCAGATTCGCGCCGAAGAGATGCATCGCGAGGCGGAGAGACTCACGGATCTGCGCAACGATCTCTGGGATCGCGTCATCGCCGAGATCCCGAACGTTTCCGTGAACGGTCCGCGCGCGTTAAGATTGCCCGGCAACTTGAACGTCAGCTTCGACCGCATCGAAGCCGATTCGCTGATCGTGGCGATGCGGCGCTTCTCGTTGTCTTCCGGGTCCGCCTGCAGCTCCGGCGAGCGCGGTCCCTCGCGCGTACTGCTGGCGATTGGCGTGAGCGAAACGATGGCCATGGGATCGGTGAGGATCGGGCTGGGCAGATCCAACACGGCCGAGCATATGTCGATGCTCGTCGAGGACCTGAGGCGAGTCGTAGCGAAGTTGCGGGAGATCTCGGCGGCGTGACTACCAGAACGAAACCAGACCTCGGCCGCATCCTCCTCGTCGATCACTCGCGCGGATCGCTCGCCTTTCAGGAGACCATCCTCCGTCGCCGCGGAGTCTCGATCATCACCGCCCTGGCGGGCTCAGAAGGCCTGCAGAAGGCGCGCAAAGACAACCCGAATCTGATCATCTTCGCATTCGATCTGTTCGACATGACCGCGCCGGAGTTCTGTCGCGAGATCCGCGGCAACGACGAGACGCGCGCGATTTCGCTCCTTCTGGTCTGCGACCGCGATGCCCAGGAACACGGCGATCTCTGCCTCTCCGCCGGCTGCAATGACGTGATCTTTCGCCCGCTGCAGCGCCGCGATCTCGACGAGAAGGTCGAACGCCTCACATCGATCCCGGTGCGCCGGCAGCTCCGCACGATCACCAAGATCGAAGTCTCTCTCGAGAAGAACGGCCGCTTCGTCCTGGGACGCAGCCTCAACATCTCCGCGAACGGCATGCTGGTCGAGGTAGATCGCGTGCTGCCGGGCGAGGAGAATGTGCGTTTGCATTTCTTTCTGCCCGGCGATCCGAAGCCGCTGCAGGTCAGCGCCGAGATCCTGCGCGCCGAGTTCTCCGGTACTATGGCGAAGTACGGACTCAAATTCCTCAACCTCAATTCCGAGGAGCGGGAGCGCATCGAACATTTCGTTCACCGCCTCCGATCACGTGAGCTCATCTGATGACCACTCCAACAATGAAGGACGTAAACGCAGCAATCGCTCTGGCAAAGGAACACGACTATCTGCACGCGCTGACGCGCTTCGTGGAGATCTACGGCCACGAGGAAGCGCCGCCGATCAAGAACGCCAAGGATGCCGCCGGTCTCTCGTACTTCGCGCTCTGCCTGGCGCTGGTGCAGAAGAAGTACAAGCCGGCCATCGATCTCTGCAAGCGCGCGCTCGATCTCGAGTTCTATAGCGGAGAGCACTACGCGAACCTGAGCCGCATCTATCTCGCGGCCGGCAATCGCAAGAAGGCGGTGGAAACGGCCGAGGCCGGGCTGAAGCTCGTACCCGAAGACGAGGAACTGATGGAAGTGCGCAAAGAGCTCGGCGTGCGCGCCCGTCCCTCCGTGCCATTCCTCGACCGCAGCAATCCGGTGAACGTGTCGCTGGGCCAGGCCAGGCATGCGAAGAAGGTGACGACGGGAAGGCGGAAGAAGTAGGCCTTGGAGTGCGCAGGCTTGCCTGCGCCTTAATACCAGCGCGCCAATCTCTCCGCTCTCACGCCCAAGCGCCACGCAATCACGATCGTCCAGTTCAACGCGGCCGTGCGCAGCAGGCCCTTTTTCAGGAATCGCCGGCCGGACGTCGTGACGGTCAGCGGTAAAACCGTCGCGCGCCGCCGCATCCGCACCGCCAGTTCGTAATCCTCCATCAGCGGGATTTCGCGAAAGCCGCCATCGCGCCGGAAGATTTCTCTGCGGATGAACTGCGCCTGATCTCCCCACGGGCAGCGAGTGATTCGCGTGCGCAGATTGATCATGAATGCGGCGAGGCGTAGCTTCCACGCCGGTTCTGCGAACGCCACGCGAAAGCCGCCGAACTCTGCGCGTTGCAACGCGTCGATGACGGCCTGTGCGGCGCCGGCGGGCAGGATCGTGTCCGCGTGAAGAAAGATCAGCGCATCGAACTGCGCTGCTTCGGCGCCGCGGTTGAACTGCCGCGCGCGCATGGACGGGCAGTCGAGGACAAGGGCGCCGCGCGCAGTCGCCACGCGCCGCGTTTCATCGACGCTTCCGCCATCGGCGACGATGACCTCGGCCGCACCGGCGCCGAAGGCCGAATCGACGGCCGTGCCGATCCGATCCTCCTCGTCGAGTGCGGCGATGATCACGGTCACCGGAAGCGACACGCTCGGATGCTAACCTACGATGAAACGTGAACTGCTACATCCTGACCGGCGGCCGCTCGACGCGCATGGGGCAGTCGAAGACGGCGCTCTTCCTCGATCGCATCAGCGCCGCGGCGACGGCGGCGTTCGACCGCGTCATCGCCGTGCAACGCCACAACATGGAGCGCCTGAGGATCGAAACGATTTTCGAAGAGCCTCACGAGGTCGAGGCCCCGGTTTTCGGAGTCGTTCGCGCACTCGAGCACTGTGATGCGCGCTGCGTGATTCTCGCGACGGACTATCCTCTGATCACAACTGCGCTTCTTCGCGATCTGCGTTCGCGATTCGAATCGTCCGGGGCGCCGCTGTTCATGCCGGTCTGGCGCGGCGCTCCGCAGCCACTCTGCGCCGGATACTCCGCGGACCTCCTGCCGATTCTGCGGCGGCGCATCAGCGAAGGTAAACTCGATCTGCGCGGGCTCCTCGACGAAGTGCCCGCGGCGACGGTCGAAATCGAAGGCAATGAACTGTTGAATGTGAATACACCCGCGGAGATGGAGGAGGCCGAGAGACTCCGATGAGCGATCGAACGTTCTCACACTTCGACGAGACCGGCGGGATCTCCATGGTCGACGTCGATTCGAAACAGCCGACGCGCCGCGAGGCGTTGGCGGCAGCGACCGTGCGCATGTCGCCGAAGACGTTGCAGAAGCTGATCGATCGAACGCTGCCCAAAGGCGACGTCCTCACCACCGCCAAGGTCGCCGGCGTCCTCGGCGCCAAGCAGACCTCCGCACTGATCCCGCTGACGCACCCCATCGCCATCACTTCGATCGACGTGACGTTCGATATCGATCCGAGCTCGGGAACGATCGAGATCCATTCGATCGTCCGCTCCGAAGGAAAAACCGGCGTAGAGATCGAAGCGATGACCGCCTGCGCCATCGCCGCCCTGACCATCTACGACATGTGCAAGAGCGCCGAAAAAGGCATCGTCATCGAGACCGTGCAGTTGATGCGCAAGAGCGGGGGAAAGTCGGGGACTTGGGAACGCTCTTAGTCAGTGCTGAGTGCTGGGTGCTGAGTGCTGAGTAGTGCTCACTCAGCACTCAGCACTCAGCACCTATCGACCCTGCTTCTCCGCGGTGACTAGTTGACGCCGAATCGTCCCAAGAATTTTCGCGTCCGTCGCGGCGGCGAGATCGACGAGCTTCTGCCGGTCGCCGTAGCCGTTGAAGGCGATGACGAATCGATCGATGCGGAACGCTACGGCACGTCCGAGGTATTTGTCTTCGGCGGTGAAGTTGTCTTCGCCCAGGTTGCCGATCGGGTCGAGGAGCTTGCCGTTGCGGACGTAAAGATTGCGATACGCGGCCAGGATGCGCGAGGCCGCGTCTTTGTTTGCGGCAGGGATGATCAGACCGTCCATCTTCTCGCCGCCGACGTTGAATGACGCCTGAAACGAGTTCGCCAGGATGTTCTCGCCGAATCCCGACTCCGCCGAGTAACGCTCGCTGTTGGCGATGCGCGTGTCGTTCGGAAAGAAGTTGAAGACGGCGGGCTTTGCCGGCGCGGCCGGCATTCGCTCGGCGACGAAGCTGACGAGCTTCTGCAGCGAGTCGGCGGCCGCTCCACCGCCGATCACACGTACATAGAACGGTCCGCGCCAGAGATGGATCGAGTGCTTGCTCTGGAACGCCTCGTTGGCGATGTCGTGAAACTGGATATTGCCGCTCTTCCGCGTCGAGTAGGCGCCGAACGCTTTGACGAAATCGGGGAAACGATAGATCTCGACGGTGGCGAAGGCGTCGCCCGCGGTCGCGGAGTAGTTGCCGATCGTTCCGTCCAGCACTTCGTATCGTGCGAAATGTTCGGCATCCTGGTCGAGGTACGTGTCGAGACGATTTCCCGGAATGACGATCGGATCCTGCTCGAGCCGCCAGCCGGGCGCCTCTTCCTGTCGCGGCAGGAACTGCAGGCTCGGGGACTCGTTCGCGGTGAAGCTCTCTTCGACCTTCGGCGGAAGCGGCGGCGCCGCCACCGTGCGCCGGGCATTGCCGCCGCAGGCGACGAGTAGTGCCGCTACGAGCGCGACAGCGATTCGAGAAACTCGACGGTCACGCGCACGCCCGCCCCCGTCGCTCCTTTCGGGTCGCGATCGGAATACGCGGTGCCGGCGATGTCGAGGTGTGCCCACGAAGGACAATCGACAAACTCCTTCAGAAAAACAGCGGCGGTGACCGCCCCGCCCCACCGCCCGCCCGAATTCTTCATGTCCGCCCATTCGCTGCGGATCAACTCCTTGTAATCGTCCCAGGCCGGAAGCCGCCACAGGCGCTCACCGACGCGCTCACCGCACTCAATCAACTTCCGAGCCAGCTCATCATCGTTCGAGAAAAGTCCGGCGGCTTCACTGGCCAGGGCGATGACGCACGCGCCGGTGAGCGTCGCGAAGTCGATGAGGTGATCGGGTTCGAGCTCCGACGCGTAGTGCAGCGCGTCGCCGAGGATCATGCGGCCTTCGGCGTCGGTATTCACGATCTCGACGGTTTTGCCGTTCATCATCGTGATGATCTCGCCGGGCTTGTACGCGCTGCCGCTCGGAAGATTGTCCGTCGATGGAATGCATCCCGTGATGCGAACGGGCAACTCGAGTTTCGCGGCCGCTTCGATCGTGCCGATGACGGCGGCGGCGCCACACATGTCGTACTTCATCTCCTCCATCTTCTCGGCGGGTTTGATGGAGATGCCACCGGAATCGAAGGTGATGCCTTTGCCGACGAGCGCCACATGTTTCTTCGCGCGCCGCGGTGCGTACTCCATCACCACGAACCTCGGCTCCTCGACCGATCCGCGGTTCACGGCCAGGAGGCCACCCATCTTCATCTTCTCGATCTCTCGACGGCCGTAGACTGTGCACTTCACGCCGGCTTTCTTCGATACTTCGACGGCGCGCTGTGCCAATCGCGTGGGCGTGATGACGTTCGACGGCGCGTTGCCGAGATCGCGAACGGTCCACATGCCCTCGCTGATCGCGTTCGCTTCTTCTGCGATGTCGCGGAGGCGCTTGCCGTTGAGCGATGGCGGCGCGATGAGAATCGCGTCGATCGGCAGACGCTTCTCGTCTGTCTTCTGCGTCTGATACGCGTCGTACTTGTAGTCGGAGTGCGCGAGCATCGACGCGGTGAGTCGCGTCAGCGGCTCGAGCTCGAAATCGGGAAGTGGTGTGGCGACGGCGACGGCGATGTGCCGGTCGCGTTGCTTCTGCGCGATCTTGCCGACCGCGGCGAGCCCGCCACGCAGGCAGCGGAGGGTGTACTTATCCTCTTTTCCGAGCCCGACGAGCGTGACCTTGCGCGGCTCGTCCTCGAGCACAGTGATCGTTTCTTCGGAGCGGCCGTCGAATTGTGAGCGCTCCGCGACGCTCTCGGCGATGCTCTGGATCGATTCTGCGATCTGGAGCTCGCTTTTTTCCGTCACGAGGATGAAGAGATGATCCAGTTTCGACAATTTCGGCTCGCGGGTGATTCCCACTTTCATGGCGGGCGGATTCTAAGGCCTGTAACATGCACGAGGCTACCGCATGGCTTACCGCGTCCTGGTGGTCGATGACGAGACCGCGATCCGCGAAGCGATTCGAATGACCCTCGAATACGAGGGCTATCGGATCGACGAGGCACGCTCGGGGCAGGAGGGTATCGACAAAGCGACGAAGACCGACTACGACGCCATCCTGCTCGACATCAAGATGCCCGTTCTGGACGGCATCGAAGTCCTCGAGAACCTCAAACAGCAGAAAGTGACGTCACCCGTGGTCATGGTCTCGGGCCATGGCGACGTACACACCGCGGTCGAGTGCACGAAGCGCGGCGCGTTCGATTTTCTCGAGAAGCCGCTGAACCGCGACAAGCTCCTCCTGACCGTGCGCAATGCCGTTCGCCTGCGACAGGTCGAGGAAGAAAACGTCGAACTGCGCTCGCGCGCCGAGAAGGAGTATCAGCTCGTCGGCGACTCCGCGCCGATGCGCGATCTGAAGTCGCAGATCGAGCGCGCCGCGCCGACGAAAGCGACAGTGCTCATCACTGGAGAGTCGGGAACAGGGAAGGAGCTCGTCGCGCGCGAGATCCATCGCCGATCATCGCGTTCCTCGGCGCCGTTCATCCAGGTCAACTGCGCGGCGATTCCCGAAGAGCTGATCGAGTCGGAGCTGTTCGGGCACGAGAAGGGCTCGTTCACCGGCGCGGTGCGCAAGCAGACGGGAAAATTCGTAGCGGCGGACGGCGGGACGATTTTTCTCGACGAGATCGGCGATATGTCGCTGCGCACGCAGGCCAAAGTGCTCCGCGTTCTGCAGGACGGCGAGGTCGAGCCGGTCGGTGCGGCCACTGTGATCAAAGTCGACGTGCGCGTCATCGCGGCAACGAACAAAGAGCTCACCGAAGAGATCCGGGCCGGCCGATTTCGCGAGGATCTCTACTACCGTCTCAATGTGATCCCGATCCGCACGCCGCCTCTGCGTGAGCGCCGCGACGACATTCCCGTCCTGGCCCAGCACTTCGCCAAGCTTTTTTCGGAGGAGCACAACTATCACCCGAAGAAGTTCACGCCGGCGGCGCAGAAGGCGCTGCAGGATGCGTCGTGGCGCGGCAATGTCCGGGAGCTGCGGAACATGATCGAGCGGCTCGTGATCATGGTCCCGGGCGAGACGATCGACATCGCCGATCTGCCGGCGGAGTTCTTCCGGGCGCCGACCGACATCATCTCCAGCGCCATGAAGATGTCGACGCTGCAGGAGTTCAAGGACGAAGCCGAGAAGGCGTTCATTCTCGCGAAGCTGCGCGAGCATGGCTGGAACGTGTCGAAGACCGCGGAGGCGATCGACACGCCGCGTTCGAATCTCTACAAGAAGATCGAGCAATACAACATCAAGCGCGAGACAGGAGCGGGGGTGTCTGCGGATGGGGGCGAAGCGCAGCAGTAACGGCGCGCGACCGATCGGAATCTTCGATTCCGGCGTCGGTGGCCTGACGGTCTTCCGCGAGATCGCGCGCGCTCTTCCCGCCGAGTCTCTCATCTACCTCGGCGACTCCGCGCGCGTGCCGTATGGGACGAAATCGCCGGAGACGGTGATCCGCTATTCGCTCGAGGCGGCGAAGCATCTCGTCGAGCGCAACATCAAGATGCTGGTCGTCGCGTGCAACACGGCGACGGCGGCCGCGCTGCCGGCATTGCAGTCGCGATTGAAAATCCCGGTGATCGGAGTCGTCGAACCGGGTGCACGTGCCGCGGTCGAGCGGACGAGCGGCAAAATCGGCGTGATCGCGACAGAAGGCACCGTGAAGTCGAAGGCCTACACCAAAGCGATCAAGGCTCTGAATCAGCGAATCGAAGTGATCGAGTCGGCCGCGCCGCTGTTCGTGCCATTGGCCGAAGAAGGGTGGGCGAACACGCATGTCGCGCGCGA
>DASXRT010000092.1:0-4099 GCA_036506455.1 Thermoanaerobaculia bacterium | reverse complement strand
CGAGATGCTCTTCGGCAACATCCGCGGCGACGTAGATGCGGCGGCCCAGCGTGATGGCGAGCACGCCGCGCATGAGGAACGCGCGGAGCCACCAGGGATAGCCATGGCGCACTTTCGCATGGGCTTCGGTGATGGCAGCCGGCAATGACATCGATAGAATAACGCGCCATGCGCAGAGTAATCGTTTTTGCGATCGCCCTCTATGCTGTCACGGCTCCGGCCCAGGAGCGGGACTTCAGCAAAGTGGAAGTGAAGGCGGCGAGTGGGGACCGCAAGGGTGGTTCTTGAATTCCGAAGGATTCACCGAGATGCTTTACCGCGACCTTTCGCGGAAGTAACGTTGCGCCACGCTGTCAGTAACGCCTCGCGCGTAACGGTCTTCTTCGCTTTTTTCAACGTGACGTTCGTCGCGCCCTTCAAACCCCAGCCGCCCTTCACCGGCTGAAAGATCTCCGGCGCGATGTTCACGAACATCTCCTGCTGATCGGGCGTGAGCTTGACCATGCCGAAACCCTTCCCGTGGAGAGTCGCAAAGATCTTTCCACGCACTCGAAAGTCGGGATGACCCATGTGCGCGCTCTCTTCCGCGTCGGGAAGACTCAACGCCAGCGTTCGAAAGTCATCTTCGGTCATCGCTTCTTGAGCGACAGCGTCATCTCGAACTTCGCCACCGGCTCGTCTCCGAGCTTCGACGGCACCGTCGCAATCACGTGCACGACGGCGTCTTCGCGCTCGCCGCTCGCCAGGGTGCGGCCGATCAGGTCCTGGATCAGAAAGCCGTCCTCGTTCGTAAAGAGCACGTCGCCTTCGGCGCGTTTCAGGAATTCGGCGCGGACGGTCTTGAAGACGAACGAGAGATTCAATTTCCGCTTCTGCATCTGATCGAACGCGATCAGACCGGCTGCGACATCGGCTCCCATGCACAGGACGCCGAGGTACATGGCGTGGATGTCGTTGCGGCGGGTTCGCCAGTTGAGCGGGATCTTCACCACGCAGCGGCGTTCATTGATCTCGAGAATCGACGGCTTGATGAACCAGAGGAGAAAGACATTTCGGAACGCCCAGAGGCGCACGGCGCGCGTGTTCATCGCATCACCTCGAAGGATCGGTCTTGCGCCGTGCCTGCGGCGCGGTGATGCGATCGAAGATCGCATCCGGCAGGATGCGGATGAAACGCATCAACAACGACGTCGGCAGCGGGAACTGCACCACGCGCTTGCCGCGCTCGATGCCGTCCGCGATGACCTTCGCCGCATTCTCGGGCTGCAGGAGAAACGGCATTTTGAATTTGTTCTTCTCCGTCATCGGAGTGGCGATGAAGCCGGGGTTTACGATCGTCACGCCGACGCCGTACGGCGCGAGCTCGACGCGGCTCGCCTCCAGAAAGGCCTGCATGGCCGCTTTGCTCGCCGAGTAGGCGGCGGCACTGGGCATGCCGCGCAGACCAGCCACTGAGGCGATTCCGACGAATCGCCCGCTTCTCTTTTCGACCATCGACGGAATCACCGCCGCGAACAGATCCATCATGCCGAGGACGTTGACGCGGATGGTCTGCTCGGCATCGCTGAGGTCGAACTTCGTGGCGTGACCGGGGATGCCGACGCCGGCATTGGCTACGGCCAGATCAAATGTGCCTCCCAGCTCTGCTTCGCCGCGTCGCACCGCGCGCTCCACCGCGGCGGAGTCTGTCACATCGCACGCGATCGCCACAGCTTTTCCCGGCAGACTGGCGCGTACGCCCTCGAGCGTGCCGGCGCGTCGCGCCAGAAGCGCGAGCGACCAACCGCGGGTTGCAAGCTCGTGCGCGAGCGCCGCGCCGATGCCGCTCGATCCGCCCGTGATGATGGCGTTCTTCGACAAGCGCAGGCATTATCTCCAAAGTGTGAGAAGTCAGCGCGTCATCACGATCGCCTACTTCCTCTTTCTCTTTGTTCTCTGCAGCGCCTTCTTCCTCCGGCTGCCGGTTCTGTGGGACACCGATTCGTACTATCACCTGGCGGTGGCGCGGCTGTATACGTCCGATGGACTGCTGGCGCGCATTCCCTGGGCGCGCATGAGTCTCCTCAGCAACGGCGGTAACAAAGACTTCCTCTTTCATCTCCTTCTCGTGCCGTTCGCATCGCTGCCGGATGCGGCGATCGGCGGCCGCATCGCTCTCGGATTCTTCAACGCCGCGATCGGCACGGTCATCGCGCTTCTGGCCTGGCGCAGCATCGGCAAAGCGGCGCTGCTCGTTCCGATCTGGCTCTGGCTCTCCGCACCGCTTTTTTTCGCACGAGAAGTTCGATTGCGACCGGAGCTGCTCGCCCTGCTCTTGCTGCTGCTCGCCATCGCGGCGGCCGCGCATCGGCGCTACATCCTCCTCGGCATCATCGCCTTCGCGTTCACCGAGGCGTACACGGCGTTTCATGTATTGCTCGGACTCTGCTGCTTCTGGTTCCTCGTCGATCGCAAGCCGAAGTTGATCGCCGCTCCGCTGCTCGGCATCGCTGCCGGACTCGTCGTACGACCGTATCCGATCGAGAACCTGCGGCTCTGGTTCGTTCAAAACGTGCTGTTCTTCGTGCAGAAGTCGAAGCTCGATGTCGGAGCCGAGCTTCGCCCCGCTCGATTTCCGCAAGATTTTTACGCATCGGCGGCATTCATCGCCGGCATCGTGGCTCTCGTGTTGCTCGCGTATCGCCGTCGCATCGAGGGGAATCGAGATGAGGTGACACGCCGGCTGATGTGGTTCACGACCATCACCGCAGTCGTTTTCACAATTCTTTTTCTACGAATGCTGCGGATGGCCAACTACGCGTATCCGCTCATTGCACTGGCGGTACTCTTCGCGGTCGCCGGCCGTGTTCGAGAACGATCGGCCGCCGCGGTCTTCGCGATCACCGCACTTCTCGCCTTACCTGTCACGTTCGACGCCGATCGAATGAAATTTCTCTCCATGGCTCCACAGGATGTTTCGGAGCTCGACTGGTCGGCGTTCGGACGCGCGGTGCCCGCGAACGCGAAAGTCGCCGCGCACTGGTCGGAAGCGGAAGCCTACGCATTCTGGGCACCACAGGGCCGATACCTGAATGTTCTCGACCCGATCTTCATGGCTGTTCCCTATCCACGTGAATATGACGCACAGCGCCGTGTCTTCGAGGGAACGGATCCTGACATTCCGGGAACGGTCAGCCGCATTCTCCAGAGCGACTACATCGCGCTCGACTGGACCCTCGCCTCTCCACGGCTCGTACAACGGCTGCGCGGCGATCCTCGGCTGGAGACGGTGTACGGCGGGTACAACGTTCTCTTTCGCGTACGGACTCCGCGCGATGTGCGCTTCGTGACGGAGTGGTCCTCTCATCCTCACGGCGACGGCTTCGTCGACGTGACCACGAATGGCTGCACGACGCTGACTCACATCGAGACAGTCAGCAATCGCGTTCGTATCCATTACGAATTCGCGCCGTGGGGACCATCGACCTTGTCCATCGATGGGAAACAGGTGCACGCGACTTCCACGGCGCAGCTCGCGGTTCTGGGTCACGGCGCTCGCATCGACGTCGCATTCGATCCCGGAACGCACACGATCGAGGTGCGCACGTGCCGCGCGGGCGACCGTGCCGGCTTCTACCTCGTCGAACGCTGATGCTGGCATGATCAGCAGATGCGATTGGTGCTCTCGGCGCTGATCGTCGCCGCACCGCTTCATGCGGGACTCCTCTACGACTTCGTCACGACGATCGAGTCGCCACGCTATTCGGTGCAGCAGACCGGCCGTGTGACCGTGCGAGGCATGATCGTGCGTCACGAGTTGGAAGTGACGCGCGCCTTCGAAAATGGTCAGCCGCAGACCGAACGAACGGTCACGGTGATCCGGAACCGTCGCTGTTTGTCGTGCCGGAAGAAGCGAAATACGAGCAGCGCGCGCCGGGATCGTGATTCCTCAGTAGACTACGCGCCATGCCTTCTGAATCGGTGACACCGATCCGTGCGTGGATCGCGCGCGTGTTCACGATATTCGAAGACATCGTCTACGTCGGTCTGGGCCTGCTGCTCGCAGCGAGCGCGTTCTCGCTTCTGATCGGCGGCGTGTCCACCTTCGTCGAGAATCTCA
>DASXRT010000091.1:0-6922 GCA_036506455.1 Thermoanaerobaculia bacterium | reverse complement strand
GAAGACGCAGACCTCTTTCAGGGCGTAAAGCGGTGTCGCTCCGCCGCGGTACGAAGGCATGAGTCCGAGGAAGCCGGGGGCGCCGGGAGCGCGGATAACGTTGCGGAGAGGTTGGTGCACTTCGCCGCGTGCGAGCGAGATCAACGTCTGCTCCATCACCTCGATGCATTCGCGCATCGTCAGAATCGACTCCACTTCGTGTTCGCTGACGACCAGGACTTGCATGAGCTACTGGTCGCGATGCACGAGCGCCGGTGAGAAGGCGGGCAGGCAGACGGCGACGTATTCGGCGCCTTCGGCGTCGGGTGTCGAATATTGAACCCATTCACCGCGGTGAGCGATGACGGCCTGGCCGGCATGGACGTCGATCACGCCGCCGCGCGTCGTCACGCGCAACTTTCCCTGCAGGACGACCGTGTATTCATCGAACTCCGGCGCCTGTCCCGGCTCCACCCACCCACCCGGACTCTTCATACGCGCGACGCTCACAGGCTCGGTCTTCGAGTTCACGCGACCGATGTACTCCTCGATGAGCTTCGGCTTGTTGCCGGCAGCGCGGATGATCTTTGGTTGAGCGATGTGCGTTGGCATCGTTGGAAGTATGAAGGCAAATCGAGTTCATCCCTCATCCCTTCATCCCTCATCCCTCCGCTGGCATTGATCTTGTTGCGCGGGAGGGGTCATGAACCTCCTTCTCGCCGCGGTCGTGATCACGACTCTCGTTCCTCTCAACGACCTCGGCCCGAATCCATACGCTTGGGGATACTACGGCGGTCTCTGGGACGTGAAGAATACCGGCGACGCGACGATTCCTGCCGATCACGCGGCCGCGGGCTTGCGCTTCGCGGCGAAGATTCAGCCGCTCGATCGCGATGGACACCCCGACCCCAGCGGCAAGATCGGTTTCCTCGCTGTCGGCTATGGCAACACGCGAAAGACGTTCGAGCAATTCGAGGCGATGGCTGCGGCCGATCCGCATGTGAACCACGATGCACTCGTTTTTCTGAACGCCGCGTTCGATCATGTCGACGCCCTGCAATGGGAGCAGCCATGGAACCGTATCTATGGCGCGGTATCGAACAACGTTCTCGCGCCCGCCGGGATCAGCGAGGCGCAGGTGCAGGTCATCTGGCTGCAGCAGATCAATGAGCATCCGTACGTGCCGCTGGGGATCCAGATCGCCGACGCGTACGTCGTCAAGGGCGAGATCGCGAACGCATTGCGTGCGCTGAAGACGTGGTATCCGAATCTGCAGATCGCATATCTGTCGAGCCCTGAGTACGGCGGCTACGACACGGACCACATGCTCGGTGAACCATTCGCCTATGAGGACGGACTCGCCGTGCGCTGGGTCATCCTCGGACAGATCGAGTTCATGCGCAAAGGCGAGACCTGGGATCCGCGCATCGCCGACCTGAGTTACGACGAAGGAAAAGCGCCGTGGACGACGTGGGGTCCTTATCTCTGGGCGAACGGCACCACGCCGCGATCCGACGGCCTCACCTGGCAGCGCAGCGATTTCGAAGCCGATGGCTTCACATTCTCCGAAGCGGGCGCGCGCAAGTCTGCCGGATTGCTGATGAAGTTTCTCCTCGGCGAACCGACAGCGGCGCGCTGGTTCGGGCAGGACGCCACACCGCCACGGGCACGACGTCGTTCCGCGCGGCGCTAAACTGCGCGCGGTGCAGCGATTTCAGGAAGCGCCACTGACCGGCCCCGCGCTCGCTGGCGTGGCGGCGGCGCTTCTCAGCACTCCGCTCCTTCCACTTCTCAAGCCGCTCTTCCCGGTTCCTGGTCACGGCATCGGATTCGTCACGATGGCGCGGTATCCGAAGGGTTGGGACTACGCGGTTGTCGTCATTCTTTTTCTGGTGGCGGTGGGAGCGACGCTTGTGGCGGCGTTTGTCTGGCCTCGCGCCTCTCATCCCCGCTTCGCGGCGCCCTCTCCCGGTGGGAGAGGGCTGCTGGTTGGCGGGTTGATGGTTCTTGTTGCGGTCGCACTCTTCGCCGCACGCGATCAGCCGTTCGAATTTGCGGATCCCTATCACGAAGGCGAGAACCTTTCGCCACTCTCGGTGATGTTGTCGGGCAGTCGTCCTTATCGCGATGTCTGGTTCATGCACGGATTCGCTGCTGACGGCGGGCTCGATCGGCTCGTGATCGGCGATCCACCGTCCGTTGTACGGACGCGCCGTATGCGCGCAGTGCTCAATTCTGCGACGCTGGCCGTGCTCGTACCGATTGCGGCGGAGGTTTCATCGACGTGGCTCGGCATCGTCTTCGCGACGATCGCTTCGCTTTCGGCACTCGCCGCGGGACAGTTACCAGCCACTCCATACTTTCGTCTTCTGCCGCTTCTGATTGCGGTGTGGTGCGCGTTGATCTCGATCCGAACCGGCCGCCGCGTGTTCGCCGTCATCGCCTGTGCCGTCGCGTCGGCAGGACTTCTGTGGAGTCTCGACGTCGGCCTCTTCGCAACAGCAGGTCTCTGGGGATGGCTGATCCTCGCGCGGTGGCGCGATCGCCGAACGCTTCTCGCTTGTGCAGCAGCAACTCTCGTCACCGCGCCGCTGCTCCTGTTCATTGTTGGAGGTGACATCAGCCGCTTCTTTCGCGATTCATTTCTTCGCCTGCCGGAATGCTTCGACGCGATCTACTCACTTCCCGCTCCGCCGCTGCCCGAGTGGACATTGACGTGGATCGATTCCGCGTCCGCGCGCTACTACCTTCCGCCGATCGCTTACGGTGTTCTCGTAGCACTGGCGGTTCTCATGGCGGCGCGCGGCGAGAGAAAACGCGCCGAAGCCATGTTGCTGATCGCGCTCACGGCATTCATCGAATTGCGGACGGCCGCGGGACGCGTGGCCTGGTCGCACACACGACATGCCGTACCGCTCCTCGGCATCGTGCTGGTGGCGTTTGCGATCGAGCCGCTGATCCGTTCGCGTCGTGCGACGCGCATCGCTGTCGCGATCGTGATGATCGTCTCTGCGGTCCCGTACCTCGAGGTCGTCGCCAATGCCAAGTACCTGGCGGGCTACTGGTCGACGTATCAGCAGCGGCTGCGGCCTAAACCGGGATCGGTGGCGTTCTCTCTGCCGCGCGCGCACGACCTCTATACATATCCGCAGGAAGCGCACGACGTCGGCGCGCTCTACGAGTTTTCGCAGTCGATGCCTGCCGGTCCGATCTTCGATTACTCCGGCGAGAAGTGGCTCTACTACATGCTCGCGCGCCCAGCATCGACACGATGTCACGACATCCCATATCTCGCCGATCCCGCGCTCGGTCGCGAGGCGATGAAACAGCTCGAGCGACACCGGCCGGTCTTTGTGATCGTCAGCGGGCTTCCGGGTCTCGCCAACATCGACGGGGTTTCGAACAGGCAGAGAACGCCGTGGCTGGCTGAATGGATCGACAAGAACTACGCGAGGCGCGTCACGATCGGGCGATACACCGTGGGGTTACCATCAGCTCATGAGTTTCAGCAAAACGTATCTCGATGAGACGCAGGAAGTCGTCCGTCGCATCGACGCCTCGGCGATCGACCGGCTCGCCGAAGGTCTCGGCCGCGTGCGCGACGGCGGCGGCCGTCTCTTCATCCTCGGCGTCGGGGGCTCGGCCGGACACGCCAGTCACGCCGTCAACGATTTCCGAAAGATCTGCGGCTTCGAAGCGTACACGCCGACCGACAACGTCTCCGAGCTGACTGCGCGCATCAACGACGACGGATGGGAAGGATGTCTTGTGGAGTGGCTCAAGGGCTCGCGCATCCGATCGAGCGACGCGGTCCTCATCTTCTCCGTCGGCGGCGGGAACGTCGAGAAAAATGTCTCCGTGAATCTCGTTCGCGCCATCGATGAGGCGCGCCGCGTCGGCGCGAAAGTGTTCGGCATCGTCGGCAAGGATGGCGGCTACACGAAAAAATCAGCCGACGAGTGCGTCGTCATCCCGGTCGTGTCCAACGATCGCATCACACCGCATACCGAGGGATTTTGCGCGGTGGTTTGGCACCTGCTCGTGAGTCATCCCGCGCTCAAGGTGACGCAGACGAAGTGGGAATCGGTGCGCTGACGAGCAGCCGCAGATCGGGCACATGCGTCACACGCGGCGCCTCGGAATCGAGCGTCACGGCGGGCGGCGGCTGACGGAACCAGACCGGTTCTTTTCCCGGCAGCAGGAAGATACCGACCGGCTCCGGCAACATCGAGACGACGTTGACGATGTCGCCTTTGCGCAGCCTGAGAATTCCGCGCACGGGAGCAGCGGGCCGCCGATTCACGTACCAGATCACATTGGCGATCGCAGACGGCGAATCAGCGCGAATCTCGGTGTTCGCTGACACGCGATAAGCGAGCGGATGCTGGAACCAGGGATGTGCCGCCAGCGCGAGCGACGCGATCACGCGATAGTCGCCGTCCATCAGCGTGTGCCACTCCGCGACGCCGTGCTCGCGATCGAGCCGCACGTTGAGTGCCGGCAACCACAGATTGCGCCACAGCGGCACGTAGTGGTGGATCACGAATGCGCCGAGGTCCGGATTCTGCGCGAGCCATACCGCGGCGTTGCGATCGGTGATGACCGCCCGCGGCGGATCGGTGATCCACTCCGCGATCCGGTACGGCGGCGCGTGGCCATGCGGAACGAGCTGGCGGATCAGATCGGGAAGAAACCAGAACTGATATGCCGGCTTCCGCCGCAGAGCCCATCCGACGCCATCGAACACTTTCGATCCAGGCGGCGTGTGCGCGTCGGCCTCGCGCATGATGAGGTCCTGATACGCGAAGTCACGCTCTTTGCCTCGGAAAATCGAGAGCGCAGCGCTGAGGAGCAAAGCGACGACAGCGAATGCCGCGATCACGCGCGTGTGATTCAACCGCTCCACTTCGGCGGCCACGAAGGGCAGCATCATCAGGATGACGATCTCGAGATGATAGTGGTAGACGAACTTCATCCGGGCGATGAAGATCATGTTCGCAATCTGCAGCACCGCGAAGAAGAACGTCTCATCGGGCCGGCGCCATCGTGTGAGCGCGCGCGCCAGTCCGATCAGACCGAGGATGACCAGAGCGGCGCCGGCGATGTCGATGCCCGTCCATTCGAACGCGTTCGCGCCGCCGTAGATGCGGATGCCGAACGGAATGAGCATGCGATGGACGAACGCCCACGGCACACGCTCCGCATATTTGTCACCGAGGTAGTTTTCTACCCACACATATTGGTACATCGGTAACGAGGCCCCGCGCATCGCGAAATATCCGAGGACGAGAACGAATGTCGCGACGCCGCCCGCCACCACCCACACCGCGCGTCGATTGAATCGCCACCGCTGTTCGCGCCGATCGATGATCGCGTCGAGCAGTACGGTCAGCGCGAGGAGAGGTCCGAGACGAAGGTTTGCGAAGCCGGCGAGACAGAGGAGGGCGCCGGCGAAAAACGCGCGAGTGCCGGGTGAGGGCTCTGCCAATACGACCAGCGCGGCGATATACAACGCACACCCCACGACATCGACGCGGTATTCGACCGCGGCGAGCATCAGCATCGAGCTGCAGACCGCGAGCGCGATCGCGGTCCAGCGCCCGATTGCGCTCAACCCCGAGCGGCGCATCCATAGATTCGCCAGCCAGAATGTCGCGATCCACAGCGGGATCTGCGCGATGCGCATCCAGACGATCGCTGCCGCACCCGGACTCTTCGTCAGCGCTGCGAACGGCGCGAACAGGTACCACTGCAGCGGCGTGTGATGTTCCCAGAAGTCGCGATACGGAACGAGACCTTGCCGCACCCAGTCGGTGGCGCGGAAGAATTCGATCTCATCCCAGTTCAGCGGATGCAGGCCGAGGATCGGCAGCATGCGCACAGACGCCGCGAGCACGGTGACGGTGATCAGAAGGCGCTTCACGTCAGCGGTCCGTTGCGGAACTGCTCGACAGTGTCACGGATCGCGCGTCGCACGGATTCGCGGCTGCTCAGCTTCGGCCGCCATCCTAGGTTCGTCATGCGGCGCGTGTCGAGCTTCACTTGCGGGACGTCGCCCTTCCACCCGCGCGGCCCGCCGGTGTATTTCAGCTCGATCGATGATCGATCGATGCCCATCGCGTCGATCGTCCAGTCGGCGATCTCGGTGACGGACGTCTGATCGTCGACGGCGAGGTTGAAGCAGTTCACGGGTTCGTGCGCGTTGCGGTAACCGAACTCCATCCCGTCGAGGCAATCGTCGACATAGACGTAAGGCTTCGACTGCGTGCCGTCGCCGAGAACGAGGAGCTCGCGGCGGTTCTCGCGCAGACGCAATACGAAGTCGTGAATCACGCCGTGCGTCGGATTCGGCCCGACGATGTTGCCGAACCGATAGATCCATGAGCGCATGTCGTAGTTGTGAACGAACGCGGCGACCAGCGTCTCGCAGGCCACCTTGCTCGCGGCATAGAGCGAGATCGGAAAGATCGGTCCATAGTCTTCCGGCGTCGGCAGGACATCGGGCTCGCCGTATACCGCACCGCTCGATGAAAAGATGATCTCCTTTCGGCCCGTGCGTCGCATCGCCTCGAGGACGTTGTACGTGGCCAGCGTGCCGCCTTTGAGATCGAAGTCGGTGTACTTCGTTCCGTAGCTGATGTCGCTGTTGGCGGCGAGATGCCAGACCAGATCAGGCTTCGTGCTTTCAAACAGATTGACGAGCTGTTCGAGATCGAGCAGATCGAAATCGTGAAAATGAAAACGCCTGTCTTTGACTACGTATGCATGCTTGCCGAGAAAAAAATTGTCGACGCCCCACACATCATCGCCGCGCGCGAGCAGACGCGGAATGAGATTCGAGGCGATGAACCCCGCAGCACCAGTGACCAGAACCCTCACCGCGCCTCCAGATCGGCGCGAGTCTTCGCCAGCTCCACGGGAGAACCGATGTCATAGAAGTCGT
>DASXRT010000090.1:0-10610 GCA_036506455.1 Thermoanaerobaculia bacterium | reverse complement strand
TCGGAAAGAGTCTTGGGGGAAGCGTACTCGAACGAAGCAGGAATCATCGGACGATCCCTCCATGGCCGGTTTGGAAAGGAGAGGGCTGCAAAAAACTGAGCGTGTTGGGCTTTTTATGCCTCGCGCGAATCGGCTGTCAAGGTTTTATCGCATGGAACCGTGCGTCGTAACACATTCTCAACCGAGCAGGCTCGCGACGAAGCGAGGCCCATGAGTGTCATGGCGGCGATTCCGCCCCACAGCAGCGGTCTGTTGTGAGCGGCCACGGCGCCAAGGCTCACCGCAGCGGCGAGGCAGCCTATCGCGAGGAGTAGCGGTTGCCTGCGTGTCACCACTAAGAGAAGCACCAGCCACGCGAAGACAAGAATTGTGGCCGTGATCCATAGACCGGCCGGCGCCGGCATCGCGATTCCGAGAAACGCCAGTAGCGGAATGAGACAGAGCGGGCACTTGGGCAGAAGGAGGAGCGAAAGCGGCCCGACGTTCGTGACAAGCTGCACACGTCGACTCGACATGAGAAAGTGGCAGTCTACTACTTCGAACTGCGAACGGAGACCTGATCGATGTGGAACGTGCGACGAACTCTCATAGCGCTGGTGCTCGCTGCGTCATGCCATCGCGGGTCGCAGCCGATCGTCGTCGGCTCGAAGAATTTCACCGAGTCCGTTCTCCTCGGCGAGATCATTGCGCAGCGTCTGGAGAAAGCCGGCTGCAGCGTCGATCGCAAGCTCGACCTCGGCGGCACGCTCGTCTGCGATCGCGCGATCACGTCGGGCGGCATCGATGTCTATCCCGAATACTCCGGCACCGCGCTGACCGCGATCCTGCATCGCCCGATGAACCGCGATCGCGCCGCGGTAAACAAGCAGGTGGAAGGCGATTATGCGCGACGGCAATTACGATGGGGACCAGCGCTGGGATTCGAGAACACGTTCGCGATGATCGTGCGTCGCGACAGCAAGCTCAAACGGATTTCCGATCTGAGGGCGGTCGAGAACACGTTTCGTCCCGGCTTCGGCTACGAATTCGTCGAGCGGCCCGATGGATGGAACGGTCTGCTGCAACATTACGGACTGCACTTCGCGCAACCGCCGCGCACGATGGATCTTGGCCTCACCTACCGGGCGCTGGCGGGCGGTCAGATCGATCTGATCGCCGGCAATTCCACCGATGGTCTGATCGATGCGCTCGGTCTCGCGGTGCTCGAGGACGATCGCCATTTCTTTCCACCATACGATTCGGTGATCGTCTCGCGCGATGATGTCTGGAAGAAGTGCTCAGCCGCGCCATCCGCGCTCGGGTCACTCGCGAACGTCCTCGACGAGGCGACGATGCGGCGTCTCAACTACGAGATCGATGGACGACATCGAAGCCCTGCCGAGATCGCCGCAGCCGTCGCCATGCGTCAATGAGAATTCAGAATGCAGAATGATTCAAGATCGAACATTCAACATTCTGATTCTCCACAGCCGTCATAACGTGCCATGAAACCAATGTTCGAAGGGAAGCATGTCCTCGTATTCGAGCGCGATGGTTGGGAATTCGTCGAACGAAAGAAGGGAAAGGAAGCGGTCGTCGTCATCGCGGTGACCGATGACGACCGCGTGATTCTGACCGAGCAGTTTCGCCAGCCGGTCAACGCACGTGTGATCGACTGGCCCGCGGGACTCGTCGGCGACGAGGATGAGAATGCCGACGCGGCGGAGACGGCGCGAAAGGAGCTGTTTGAAGAAACGGGGTACGAGTGCGACAGCGTCGAGTTGCTCGCGCGCGGGCCGACGTCCCCGGGGATCACCTCCGAGATCGCGAGTTTCTACCGGGCGGTGGGCGTGCGGAAGGTGGGGGCGGGGGGCGGGGTGGGAGGGGAGAAGATCGACGTCCACGCCGTTCCTCGGGACGCGATCGAACAGTGGCTCTCGCGACAGCGCGGAGCGGGCAGGCTCATCGATCTCAAGATCTGGGGCGGTCTGTACTTTGTAATGAGAAGTACTTCAACCGCGCCGCCCCCGATGGCATGACCTCCCTGATGATGGCCGCCGGCTATGGCAACGACGACATGGTCGATCTGCTGCTCCGCCACGGCGCCGATCCGCGCCTGCAGGCGAAAGACGGAGCGACCGCGCTCGACTTCGCGCTCACCGGCGTCTCGGATATCGACAAGTTCACACTGTTCCGGTGCCAGGACTCCACTGTGTCTATGCTGGTTCGCCGGCATCCCGAGCTGCGGGGGACAGCGATGACATCGTCACGCACATTCGCACGCGTCAAGCGCTGCCTCACGAGCTGACGCGCAACACGATCTTGCCGAAATGATCGCCGTTCATCCGGCGATGAGCTTCGGCCACCTCTTCGATCGGAAAGACTGAGTCGATCACTGGGCGAACGCGGCCGCCGCGAAGGTCCTCGCCGAAGCGCGCCATGAACGCTTCAACGATGCGCGCCTTTTCCTCGACCGATCGTGACCGAAGCGTCGAGCCGATGATCTGCTGGCGTTTCGCCAGCAACGACGAGACATCGACTTGTGCGATCTTCTCGCCGCCCATCGATCCGATGATCACGACGCGGCCGCCGGTGCGCATCACCTGAAGGTCCTTCGCCACATAGAGCGCGCCGATGTGATCGAGCACGACATCGACATCGCGTACGCGTCGCGTGAAATCGTCGTGGTGATAGTCGATCGCTTCATCCGCGCCGTGCTGCATGCAGCGCGCGCATTTCTCCGCGGAGCCGGCCGTGACGACGACGCGCAATCCTGCGAGCTTCCCCAGAGTCGTCGCGGCGGTTCCCACTCCGCTTCCTCCACCATGCACGAGCAGCGTCTCGCCGCGCCTCGCCACCGCCAGAAGAAAAATATTGAGGAACGCTGTGAGAAACGTCTCCGGAATCGCCGCCGCCTCTTCATCGCTCAGCACGTCGGGGACGTGCACTGCCGATCCAGCGTGCACGACGACCTGCTCGGCATATCCGCCGCCCGGCAGAAGCGCCATCGCGCGATCGCCATATTGCCAGCCGAAGACTTCCTTCCCCACCTCGGTGACCACTCCGGCGCATTCCATTCCGAGGATCTCGGAAGCGCCGGGAGGGGGTGGGTAATGACCTTGACGCTGCAGGAGATCGGCGCGATTCACACCCGCGGCGATCACCGCGATGCGGATGTCGTTCTCGCCAAGGCGCGGGCGCTCGACATCACCGACCGTAAGGACGGACTCGTCTCCGAAGTCTTTGAGAATGACGGCGCGCATCTACGGGTGGTAGGTCGTAGGTCGTGGGTGTCGTGGGCCTCAGGGCAAGAGGCCCACATCACCTACGACCTACGACCCACGACCTGTAGTATGTCCGCCGCGATGAACCACAGCAACAACCTCGCAATCTCCTGCCGCGATCTCCGCAAGTACTACCCCGACGTCAAGGCGGTCGATGGACTCGATCTGTCCGTTGCGCGCGGCGAATGTTTCGGACTCCTCGGTCCGAACGGCGCCGGGAAGACGACGACGATCGAAATCCTCGAAGGACTGACCAGGCCCGACAGCGGCGACGTCGAGATCCTGGGCATGAGCTGGCGCGATCACGATCGCGATCTGCGCGAGCGCATCGGCATCTCGCTCCAGGAGACACAGCTCAATGAGAAACTGACCGTGTACGAGACGCTGCGTCTCTTCCGCTCGTTCTACAAAAACGGTCCGGCACCCGATGAGTTGCTGCGCGATCTGTCGCTCGACGAAAAGCGCAATGCGCGCGTCGGCAAGTTGTCGGGCGGCCAGAAGCAACGGCTCGCCGCAGCGTGTGCACTCGTCGGCGATCCCGACATACTCTTTCTGGACGAGCCGACAACCGGTCTCGATCCGCAGAGCCGGCTGCAACTGTGGGAAGTCGTCGCGCGCTTCCGCGTGAAAGGCGGCACAGTGCTGTTGACCACGCACTACATGGATGAAGCGCAGCGCCTTTGCGACCGGGTCGCCATCGTCGATCACGGGCATCTCATCGCTCTCGGCACGCCGGGCGAATTGATTGCGAAACTGGAGGCGGCCAACATCGTCGAGTTCACGAGCGATCCGCCGATCGAGTCGGACGTGTTCTGCAATGTGAGCGGCTTTCATGGCTGCACGCGACGGGGCGAGGGCTGGCAGCTCCGGGTCGATTCACTGGCGCAGGCGGTCCCGCAGCTCATCGCCGCGATCGAGCAGAGCGGCGCGAAGTTGCGCACGCTGACGACCCACGAAGCGAC
Organism: Thermoanaerobaculia bacterium; assembly: GCA_036506455.1. GTDB lineage: Bacteria > Acidobacteriota > Thermoanaerobaculia > Gp7-AA8 > Gp7-AA8 > DASVHS01. The sequence continues at coordinate 6,385 of DASXRT010000090.1, read as the reverse complement.
ACTCGAAGATCTCTTCGTGTCGCTGACCGGACGGGAACTGCGCGATGCTTAGCGCCAACGGCAACGGCGTTCGTCCCGCGCTCATCGAGCTGACCAGCGCCCGTTTGAAAGAGTTCGTCCGCGAGACCGAAGCGATCTTCTGGGTGTTCGGCTTCCCGCTCATCCTCACGCTTCTTCTTGGATTCGCATTCCGCGAGAAGCCGCCCGACCGCATTCCGGTCGGAATCATCAACGGACCGCCGGCGGCAGCGCGACTCCAAGCGCTCAGCGCGTCGCCGGTGCTGCAGCCGCGCATCTATTCCGAGCAGCAGGGACGCGAAGAGCTGCGGCGCGGAAAGATCTCGTTACTCATCGAAGGCGGTGCCCAGCCCGCGTATCGACTCGATCCGACGCGTCCTGATTCGCGCACGGCGCGCGTCGAAGCCGACGACGCCCTGCAGTCGGCGGCGGGACGACGGAATGTGTTCGCCGCTCGCGACGAAAAAATACACGAGCAAGGTTCCCGCTACATCGACTTCCTCGTCCCCGGACTCCTCGGCATGAATCTGATGGGGACGGGCATGTGGGGCATGGGATTCACGATCGTGAATGCGCGGATGAAGAAGCTGCTCAAGAGACTCATCGCCACGCCCATGCGCAAGAGCGACTACCTGATCGCGCAGTTCCTGTCGCGGCTCGTCTTCCTCATCATCGAGATGGTCGTCGTGGTCGGCTTCGCCTGGATTGTCTTCGGCGTTCGAGTGAATGGCTCGATGACGCTGTTCGCATTCGTCTGCCTTCTCGGCGGAATGGCCTTCGCGTCGCTCGGACTACTCGTGGCGTCGCGGGCCCGGACCCTCGAAGCAGTGAGCGGCTTGATGAATCTCGTGATGATGCCGATGTGGCTCTGCTCGGGCGTGTTCTTTTCGTACGAGAGATTTCCGGACGCGGCGAAACCGTTCATCCGCGCACTGCCGCTGACGGCGCTGAACGACGCGCTGCGCGGCGTTATGAACGACGCGATGACGGTTGGTCAGGTGGCACCACTGCTGCTGAATCTTGCAGTTTGGACCACTCTGTCGTACGTCGCCGGCTTGCGAATGTTCCGCTGGCAGTGAGCAGGTCGTCTGACTTGTCGCGGCCGGCAACGAGGGCCTTCACAGCGACGGCCATCAGTTCGGGAATCGGCTCCCTGCCACGTTCCCACTCTGAGATCGTCCGCGACTCGACGCCGAGCGCCTGTGCAAGCATCGGAACCGTGTAGCCGAGTGCGAGCCGGGAGATGCGAATCTCGTAAGCTTCCATATCGACGCCTTGCGTCCTATTGCAACGCAGGTACCGTCTATTTTACGTCAAAACGAAATAACAAATCCGACGTTTACCTCGCCCTGATAGAAGTCGTGGCCGCTGTTGTCGTTACAACGACGGCAATTGTCTTCTCCACCGAGCGAAGTGAAATAACCGCGTCCTTCGAGGCGAACGCCGAAGTTGTCGCCGACCGGCACCTTCACCCCGACACCTGCGGAAGCCGAGAAACGATTGCTCGGTGAAACGCCGCTGATGTCGGGATCGAGGTTGCCGACACCGGCGCTGACGATGAAGAAGGGCGTCGCGTTGCGCGATTCGGAAAAGGGAACCATCAATCCGGCGTGGTAATACGTCACGTGGAAATCCGCGACGCGATTGTCGGGCTCAAAGAGGCCGCCGCCGGTGGTGAGATGCGTGTCCTGGCGATTCACCATCAGCTCGAGCTTCATGTTGCTGACGCCGAGCGGAATGCCGAAGTCGACGCCGTAATGACCACTGCTCGCGGAGTCGACGTCCTGGCCGAACAGGCTGGTCGTGTCGGAGAAGATCGTCCCTCCCCATCGGTAGCCGACGAAGGGGCTCAGTTCGAAGCGGTTGTCGTTGCGGTAATAGCGGCGATAACGATCGCGGTCGCGATACTGTGCGAAGAGAGACGAGGGGATGACGAGGAGCAGTACGACGAGGGCAACCTTGCGCATGGGGCCTCCAGACACGTTCTGAGCGAAGCGAAGGATCTCGACGGGGGAGATGCTTCGCCTACGCTCAGCATGAAGTTGGACGCCTCACGCGAAAATTTCGTTTAATCGCGCCGATGAAGATTGCGACATGGAATGTTAACGGGATCCGCGCGCGCAACGCGCAGTTCGTGGAGTGGGTCGCGCGCGAGCAACCTGACATCGTTTGTTTACAGGAGCTGAAAGCATCGATCCCGCAAGTGCCCGAGTCGTGCAACATCGAAGGCTACACGTGTTACTGGCACGGCGCGGGCGCGTACTCCGGCGTTGCGCTTCATGTCCGCCGCGCGTTCGCCGAGCAGCCGGCTTTCACGCATCCGGCCTTCGATAGCGAAACCCGAATCGTGCAGGCAGAGATCGGCGATACGATCTTCGCTTCGGTCTACGTGCCGAACGGTGGCAAGGATTTCGACGCGAAGATGGCGTTCATGCATTCGCTCGTCGACTACGCCGCGGACGTGCGTGCGCGCGGACTGAAGCTCGTGTTGTGCGGCGATCTGAATGTCGCCCGCACCGATATGGACGTGCATCCGAAAGAGCGCAAGCCGCGCGCAATCGGTCAGCTCCCCGTTGAACGCGAGACGCTCGAGACGATCATCGGACAGGGCCTCGTCGATGTCGCGCGCAAGCTCTATCCGAACGACGAGAACTACTTCACCTGGTGGGCGCCGTGGCGGAACCTGCGACAGCGCAATATCGGATGGCGACTCGACTATGTGCTGGCCAGCAGCGATCTCGCGGATCGCGCGGTCTCGTGTCCGTCCTATCGCGAGATCGGGACGAGCGATCACGCGCCGGTCGTGGCCACGTTCAACTAAACCTGAGTGTCCTTCTCCCCGCTGCGCGGGGAGAAGGTGGCCGAAGGCCGGATGAGACCCCATCCCTACCGCCCGTAGAAACAGAGAACGCCGAGGGCATTCGTTCCATGAAGACGCGACCGAAGCTGCTGGATCACGCGCGCAGCATGAGTCGATCGCCGACGAGAGCTGAAGATCGTATTCTGAACTGGCTGCGCTGACGGAGATTCGGCGGACTGAAAAGGCGTCGCCAACATCCGTTCCAGCGATACATTCTCGACTTTTACTGTGCTGAGCTGAAACTCGCGATCGAGCTTGACGGCATGCAGCATCAGGATGTGACCAGCAAGACCGACGGGCAGAAGGATCTCGACCTTCGAAGATGCGGAATCGAAACGATTCGAATACCGAATCACCTGCTGGTTCGCGATTCACTGCAGGTCGAGCTGATGATCGCGGCCGCCGTTGAACGACGCTGTGCGATGAGCCGGTAGGCCCCTCATCCGGCCGCTGTGCGGCACCTCCTCCCCGCCTCCGCGGGGAGAAGGACACTCGATCACGCTATTCCAACACCACCAGGACCACTCGCCGGTTCTGCGATCGTCCCTTTCTCGTCTTGTTCGACGCGACGGGAAGCGTGTCGCCGTACGAGATGGTGGACATGCGGTTCAGCGGCATCTTGTATTCGCGCGAGAGAAAACGGCGCACCGAATCGGCGCGGCGCTGCCCCAGCTCGTCGTTGTAGCGCGAGCTGCCGGTATCGTCGGTGTGGCCCTGGATCTCGACGAAGTACTGCTCGTTGAGCGCCGTCACCTTGCCGGCGAAATCGGAGAGCGCTGTCTGCGCCGACTTATCGAGCTCGTACTTGTCGATGCCGAACTTCACGCGATCCTCCGAGAACGCCTGCTCGAAGACGACCTTCCCTTTCGCCAGCACGCCCGCTTCCTGCGCGCGCTTGAGAGCTTCGCGCGCTTCCTGGCTGAGCTTCCCGACCTGCTCGTTGGTCGCGGCGAGATTCGCCTCGGTCTGCTTCTGCCGGGTCTGCAGATCCTCGACCTGTGACGCCACCGACTCGATGCGCTTGTTCGTTTCGGCCTGAGCCTCCTGAACTTTCTTGTTGACATCGCCTGATGTCGCGCAGGCGCCGAGGAGGGCGGCGACCGAGGCGACTGAGACTGCACGGAGAAGCTTCATCGCGAACTTCCTTTCTTTTCGTTTCGTATTTTCCCGCGCGACGCTGAGCTGGTCAGCACGGGCGCCTCCGTGCCGCGATATCCGGCACGGACGCGGACAACCTTTGCTCTTCCGGCGAGCTGGAGCGAAATTCGCCGGTACTTTACTTCACCTTTTCCGGTCGGCGAAAAGCCGATGAGGTACTGCGCACGCAGGTCTTTCTGCATCGCGTCTACGGCGCGTATGAGCTGCTCCGCGCTGCGGCCGAGGTGCAGCTTGCCGCCGGTGAGAGTGGCGACGGCCTCGAGCAGATCGAGATCGGACAGCTCTTCGTACGGCACGGGCTGATGGGGCTTGAGCTCGGCCGGGTCGCGGAGGCCCAGCGGATAAATCGGGATCGAGCTTCCCTCGAAGATTCTGGCGAGACTCACTCGCGTATGACGCGAGGCGTTGTCGATGCCGTCGGAGAGAAGAATGATCGCGCGGGTGGGATTCTTACCGAGCTGACTCCGCTCCGGCATCGTCGCCAACGCATCGAAGAATGCTGTCTTTCCCCACGGCCTGACCTCGAACATCGCGCGACGAATCGCGTCGCCATCGTTGGTAAATGGCACCACTTCGCGCACTTCCGACTCGGCGAAGACATATAGCGCGAAGTCATCGCCGGGCTTTCGATGATCGAGGAGCGTCGACACCGCGGCGCGCGCCGCGTCCATCTTGCCGGCGAGCGCCATCGAGCCCGAGGAATCGAGAAGAATCGTCCACGAGACCGGCGCGTTGAGCGACTCTTCGAACATGTCGGTGCGCACGCGCGCTCCGTCGACGAAGAGTGCGACATCGCGACCGCGGAGATTGGTGATCGGCGCGCCGTTTCTCGCCAGCACGGTGAAGGGAACCATCACGTAGCCGACCGAAACGGTTTCGCTGAAGGTCTGCGCCGGCTGTTCCTGCGCGCTCGCCGCGGTGGCGAGAGCGAGAAGCGCGACAAGGCCAAGCTGCCTCATGCGCAATGCGAACAAATAACTATATGGCGATGATTTCAATTTCGGGCGCGTCAGTACGGCTTCATCGGGACGAATTCGGGGTCGTCCTGGTGGCTGCGCTCCCACTTCAGGAAATCATAGTAGCCGCAACGCGGCCGGGCCGGATATTCATGACATACGGCCGGACGTGCGTCATAAACGGTGCAGCGCCGGGTCTTCGTGTCCAGAAACATGCAGACGCTGCCGAAGACACGGTCCTTCTGATGGCGCAACACCTGCTCGCCTTCGACGATTTTCGTGAAGCGCGTCGTCGCGGTCTCGACATCGATTCCGAAGTGTCGCGCCAGTCGATTGAGATCGCGCTTGCCGACCACGATGCTGTCGTAGCTGCAGCAGTAAGCGGGACACTTCGAGCAGTCGTAAAGAGGTTTCGACGACGAGCCGTTGTCCGTAGCCATGCAGTGATGCCAGTGTAGATGAGATGAGGACTGTTGTTACGCTTTCCTTGGTATTGCTTCTGTCGGCGTGTTGCGCGTCGTTGCCCGAGATGCCGGCAAAGCGAGTGACCGCACTCCCAATGCCTTCGGCGTCGTATGCCGTGCAAGAGTCGAGCGCGGTTTGGCGCGACGAGCGGCGGTCACGCGATGTCCCGGTCCGGATCTACGCTCCGGCAGGCGCAATCGGTCATCTTCCAGTCGTGATCTTCTCGCACGGCATCGGCGAGGACCGCGACTCCTACACGTACTTCGGCCGCGCGCTCGCCGCCGCCGGCTTCATCGTCGTTCATCCAACGCACGCCGGCACCGACAAGGCCATTCTTCGGCGCGGCTACTGGAAGCTCTATCAGGCCACGAAGAATCCGGAGAACTGGCGCAACAGGCCGTTCGACGTCAGCTTCGTCATCGATCAACTGAGCACGCGACCGGATATCGATATGAACCGCATCGCCGTGGCTGGTCATTCGGCCGGCGCGTTCTCCGCGTTCGCTGTCGCCGGTGCTCGCGGCCCGAACGGCGAGAGCGCTCTCGATGAACGCGTCCGGGCCATCATCGCCATGTCCATGCCGAAGATCGACGGTTTGTCATACGAAGACATTCGAGTCCCGGCGCTCAACATGACAGGCACGTGCGACTCGAGCCTCATCTACCGCACGGGTCCGCGCGATCGGCGCGTGCCGTTCGAACAGGCGCACGCGCCGAATCAATATCTCGTGACAATCGAAGGCGTGAACCATAACACCTTCTCCAATGCGAGCGATCGGCATCACGAATTGATCGTGCAACTGGTCATCGCGTTCCTGCGCGACAGAAGGTGGTTTGACGATCCGGGGGTGGTGGTTAGTGGGCGTGATCGACTGACCATCGAGCGGAAATAGGTCGTGGGTCGTAGGTCGTGGGGGGGGGGGGGGGGG
>DASXRT010000089.1:0-65252 GCA_036506455.1 Thermoanaerobaculia bacterium | reverse complement strand
GGCGCATAGAACGCCGCGACGATTCCGGGACCCTTCACCGCCGACTGCGCTTTCTGAATCGACTTCAGCTTCCGCTCTTTCGCAATCTCGGCGAACAGCTTTTCACGCTCGCGCTTCAACTGGTATTGGCGGAGCTTCGTCTGGCGTCTGGGGAGATGAAGCGAGGTGCGCAGCGTCTTCTTGATGACGCTGGTGATGCCCGGCATATCCGGCAGCAGCGGCGCCGAGAAGATGCTCAGCAGAAAGACACTGACGATGATGACCGAGAGCAGACCGAGGACCGTGGTGATCCTCTTGACCCACCACCATCGCTTGCGCGACGGGTCGAAAAAAACGGCGTAATCGGACATCGCTGGCGTGAGGTTGAGAACGTCAGGGTATCGGATTCAATTCTGGCCGGGAGAAGGCTTTCGCAACCCGAAGGCATCATCGGCCGTACAACCTAGGACGGTGACCGGCTCTCTCATCGAAGTCAGCGGCCTCAGGAAGGTGTACGGCCGGCGGATCACCGCGCTCGACGGCATCGATTTCGCCGTCCGCGCGGGTGAGCTCTTCGGCCTTCTGGGCCCAAATGGCGCTGGCAAGACCACGGCGGTCAAAATCCTTCTCGGGCTCACTCCTGCGACCGCGGGGCGAGCCCTCGTCAGCGGCCTTCCGGTCTCGAATCCCGAGTCGCGACGCCGCGCCGGCTATCTGCCGGAGGGTCACAGGATCCCCGGCTACCTGACCGCGCGGCAGGCGCTGTCGATCTTCGGCCGGATGTCGGAGATGGACCGCGACACGATCAGGCGCCGCACGGGCGAGCTTCTGGAGAAAGTGCGGCTCTCCGCGTGGGCGGACGTGCGCGTGAAAAAGTTTTCGAAGGGGATGACGCAACGGCTCGGACTGGCGGCGGCGCTGATTCACGCCCCGAACGTCCTGCTGCTCGACGAGCCGACCGATGGCGTCGATCCCGTGGGCCGTCGCGAGATCCGCGATCTTCTTCGCGATGAAGCGAAGAACGGAACGGCCGTGCTGCTCAATTCACATCTGCTGTCGGAGATCGAGCTGACATGCGATCGCGTGGCCGTGCTGCGCAACGGAAAAGTCGCGGCCGCGGGGACGATCGACGAGCTGACGCGCAAATCGGCGAAGTACAAGATGGTGGCGACTCCGATCGATGACTCGCTCGTGGCCACGTTCCGCGACAGTGGTGCAGACGTCGAGCGCGTGAATGGTCACGTCGTTCTCTCCGTCTCCGACCTGGAGCATCTGAATGCGCTGGTCGATACCGCACGCGCTCGCGGTGCGGTTCTGTCGGAGTTGTCGCCGGTGCGCTCCACGCTCGAGGACGTGTTCGTCGATCTCATCCGCGCGTCCGATGTCATCGTCGGTGGAGAGACAGACAAATGAGAGCTCTCGCGGCCAACATCGAAGACGTCATGCGCGAGGCGGCCGCTCGCTGGACGCTCATCGCTTACTTTTTATTGTCGTCAATATTCATCATTATATTTGCGTCGGCTATTAATCTCGATATTGTGGACGGCACTCTGGCTGGCGCGAAGCTGTTCGGCAATGAAGTGCACATGCGCAGAAACGCCGACATCAGCATCGAACAGCTCGTCCTCGGATTTGAGTCGGGCTTTTCGGCCGTCCTCTACGTGCTCTGCACGTTCCTGTCGATCTTCGCCACCGCCCATCTCGTCCCGCGCATGCAGGAGAAGGGGACGATCGACCTCTACCTGTCGCGGCCGCTCAGTCGCGTGAAGTTGCTCCTATCGAGATACGTCGCCGGCCTGCTGCTCGCGGCCAGCAATGTCCTCTACCTCCTCGGATCGATCTGGCTGATCGTGATGTGGAAGACGCACGTGGTTCATCCGCGCTTCTTCCTCGGCGGCGCGATCATCCTGTTCGTTATCGCCGTGCTGATGGCCCTGGCGTTCCTCGTCGGCGTGATCACCTCGTCGACGGCGGTATCGATCATGGCCACCTGCGGCGCGTTCCTCTTCTCGGCGATGCTCGTCGGGCATGAGCGTTTCGAAGCTCTCGTTTCTTCGGAATGGAAGGCGCGATTGATCAAGACGATGTACTGGATTCTGCCGAAGACCGCGGAGCTCGGGCGCGCCGTTGTGGCGTACGTCGCCGGCGATAAGATGCCGCCGCAGCTCCGTGAGATCTCACCGATGGTCTTTGTGTCCACCGCCGCTTTCGGCGTGGGATGTCTCGTTCTCGCTTCCTGGTTCTTTCAGCGAAAGGAGTTCTAAATGAAGAGAGTCGCTATCGCAGCAGCGTTGATCCTGGCCACCGCGGCCGCATTCGCAAAGACCGACGCGCTGTCGCTCATTCCGAACGATGCCGTCACGGTCGGTGTCGTCCACATCAATCAAATCCGCAGCAGCCCGCTTTCATCGATGCTCTTCGAGCACACCGACAACGTGAGCAGCAACGGCGAAGCGGACCGATTTCTCACCGAAGCCGGTCTCGATCCGACGAAGGACATCGACGTCGTCGCGGTGGCCACCGCGCCGCGCACGGCCCTCGGTCATGACGCGGACGTCGTCGTGCTCGCCGACGGCCGATTCAACATCGACCGTCTCACCAATGCGCTCATCACGCGCGGCGCGGTGAGGAAAAACGGATATTTCCTGCTTCCCGAGTCAGACAGCAAGGGCGCAGTGGCGTTCCCTGACTCGCACCTCGCGATCATGGGCACCGAAAGCGCGGTCATCGAGGCGTTGGCCACACGGACCGCGGGCGGAAGCACGTTTGCGAGCGCGGGCTTCCTCGGCGGCTATCTGGCGCGCATCGATCCGAATGCGACGGCGTGGGCGCTCGTCGATGTCACGCGCGCAGCGCGTCTCACCGGTGCGCCACATGTGCCGCGCGGACGCGACGCCTCGGGCGAAGCGCTCGCCGCGGCCGTGCGCAACATTTCCATGGTCGGCCTGTGGGCCACCGATACCGGCAACGCGCTCAAGCTCGGAGCGTTCGGTCTGGCGAATGACACCGAGACGCTCGAGCTCCTCGAGGACACGCTGCGCGGTGTGCTGTCGGCGATGCGACTGGCGGTGAAAGACTCGCAGCCCGATCTCGTGTCCGTGCTGCGCCGCTTCGACGTCGAGCGCACGAAGGACTCGGTGACGATCAACGGGACAATTCCCGCGGAGTCGTTGCGAAAGGTAATGACGAAGCATCGCGCGGCGAAGTAGCGCCTGAAGTGCGGCGGGTTGCCGCCGCCTTAGGAAGGCGCAGGCAAGCCTGCGCACTCCAAGGCTACACGAACCTCCGCAAGTGCTCTCTCCACCATGGCCAGTCGTGGCCGAACACGCCGCCCCAGATTTCGAGGTGGTTCGGAATTCCTTTCCACGCCAGCATCGAAGAGAAATCGCGGTTCTGCTGCACGATCGAGTCGTACTCCCCCGTGGCGATGACCCAGCCGACGCGGGAGAGCTTCGTCACCCACTCGCCGTTCATGTTGGGGATGTACACGGTCGGGCAGTGGAAGTAGCAGTTGTCGTCCCAGTAGCCATCGAGGTAGGAGCGGATGTCGTAGACGCCGGAGAAGCAGATCGCGCGGCTGACGACATCGGGATACCGCGCGGCGAAGTTCGAAGCGTGGTACGCACCGAAGCTCGCACCATAGACGACGAGATCGCCGCGCTGTGCGCGGTTGAAAACGTACGGCACCATCTCGTTGCGCAGATACGAGTCGTATTGAACATGCCGCGCGGCGCGCACCGCCGGATGAACCGATTGGTTGTACCAGCTCTCGTTGTTCACGGTGTCGACGAGAATCAGTTGAATTTCGCCGGCATCGACTTTGTCGGCCAGCGAGGACGTCAATCCGAAATCTTCGTTCTCGTAGAAGCGTCCCGATGAAGTCGGGAACAGCAGCACCGGGCGCCCGAACTTTCCGAACCAGAGGAACTCCATCGGACGATCAAGCGACGGGCTCCACCATTGGACGTATTCGCGATACATGTGCGCATTGCCGAAGGCGCGCGCGATTCTATACGATGCCTTTCCCGCCGGAGGGCCGCACATGCGCAAGAAGAGAGTCGGATTGCTGTTCGGAATGGAAGACACGTTTCCGTGGGCATTGATCAATGAGATCAACAAGCGCGGCGGCGATCGGGTCGAAGCGGGCTCGGTCGAGATCTCCTATCTCAAAGACGACGGCGTGTTTCCTTACGACGTGATCCTCGATCGAATCAGCCACGAAGTGCCGTTCTATCGAACGTACCTCAAATGCGCGGCCGCATCGGGCGTGAAGATCGTCAACAATCCGATCTGGTGGTCCGCCGACGATAAATTCTTCGACAACCTCGTGGCCAAGGCAGTCGGGGTCGCCGTTCCGCGAACGGTTCTTCTTCCGCACAAGCAGTACCCGCCGAATACCGAAGCGAAGTCGTTCCGCAACATGAAGTGGGTGAACTGGGACGAGGTCTTCGACTATGTGAAATGGCCGATCTTCATGAAGCCGGCGTACGGCGGCGGTTGGAAGGATGTGTACAAGGTGCACGATCCGACCGAGTTTTTCGCGGCGTACGATCTGACGCGCGACCTGGCGATGATGGCGCAGGAGGCGATCGAGTTCGACTCCTACTATCGCTGCTACGTCCTGGGACGCAAACGCGTGCGCATCATGCAGTACAACCCCAAGCAGCCGCATCACCTACGCTACGCCGCCGATTACCACACGCCGACTGAGCTCGAGCAGCGCATGTATCGCGATGCCGTCGCGCTATGCGAAGGTCTCGGCTACGACATGAACACTGTCGAATTCGCGGTCCGCGGCGGCATCCCGTATGCGATCGACTTCATGAACGCTGCGCCCGACGCCGATCTCTACTCGGTCGGCAAAGAGAATTTCGACTGGATGGTCAACAACATGGCCGAGGTGCTGATCGAGATCGTGACCGGCGGAAAGCCGCTGGAGTTGACCGGCAACTGGCCGCAGGTGATGAAGACGAACAAGCCGGCCGACCAACCGATCAGTCGATGAGTTGCGCCGAAGTGCGGCGCCGGCTCGAGGAACTCGGCCTTCTGCTTCTTCAGGACAAGAAACTGCCGAGCATCGCGACGATCTTCGCCGGAGAGCCGATGTCTCGATCGTGGTGGAGTCATTCGCGCTCGCATGACATGTTCCGATGCCTGCAGAGCATCGAAGACGAAGTGCTGACGACGCGACTGATCAACGGCAAAGTGACATACGTGCACAAACGTCTCTGGCCCGCGCTTGCCGCAACCGGCACGCCGGTGACCGATGAAGTTCATACGGAGTCAGGGCGACACGAAAGACGCGTCGAGACAGCGGAGTCATGGGCGAAGCGATTGAAGGTGAAGCCGCTCGCGTCGGCGGCAGTAGGGCGCACGGAAATCGAAGCCGCCGCGGCAGCGCTCGGCGCATCGCCGCGCTCGCTCCCCTGGCACTCACGATAGACTCCCACGGCGATGTCCCCACAACCCTCCTTCACGCTCGGGATCGAAGAGGAATTTCAGGTCGTCGACCCGCAGACGCGCGAGCTCAAATCGCACATCCAGGAGATGTTCGCCGAGGGTGAGAAGCGGTTGAAGGATGAGATCAAGCGGGAGATGCACGACGCCGTCATCGAGGTGGGGACGCCGATCTGTCAGAACGTCGATCACGCGCGGCGCGAAGTCGTCCGCCTCCGCGGCGAGATCATCAAACTGACGAAAGAAAACGGACTTCGCATCGCCGCGGCCGGAACGCATCCGATCACGCATTGGTCGAATGTGCCGATCACGTCGCATGCGCGCTACGACCAGATCGTGTACGACCTGCAGATGGTCGCGCGCGCCAATCTGATCTTCGGCCTGCACGTCCACGTCGCCATCGAAGATCACGAGACGCGCATCCAGATCATGAACGCGGCGCGCTACTTCCTGCCGCACATCTTCGCGCTCTCGGTGAACTCGCCGTTCTGGTGCGGACACAACACCGGCTGGAAGAGCTACCGCGCGAAAGTCTTCGAGCGATTCCCACGCACCGGCCTGCCCGACTCGTTCCGCTCGTCCGGCGAGTTCGATGAATATGTCCAAGTCCTCATCCAGACCAAATGCATCGACAACGCGAAGAAGATCTGGTGGGACGTCCGCCCCCATCCCTTCTTCCCGACGCTCGAATACAGAATCTGCGACGTGCCGCTGCGCATCGATGAAACGATCTGCTTCGCCGCGCTGTTTCAGGCGGTGACAGTGAAGCTCTGGCGCATCTACAACAGGAACATGTCGTGGCGCCTCTACCGGCGCTCGCTGCTGAACGAGAACAAGTCACGCGCGGCGCGATGGGGAATCGACGGCAAGCTGATCGACTTCGGCAAGCGCGAGGAAGTGCCGTTCGAGATGCTCCTCGACGAGCTACTCGAATTCGTCGATGATGTCGTCGATGACCTCGGCTCGCGCAAGGATGTGTATTACGCGCGCGAGATCGTGCGGCATCGTCCGGGCGCCGACCGCCAGCTCGCCGCGTACGAGCAGCGTCACGAGATACGCGATGTGGTCGACTACATCATCGCCGAAACGGAGCACGGAATTTGAACCGACGCGATATCCACGCTTCCTACGACTTCTTCGAATACGTTCGCCTCGACGACAGCTCCGTTCCCCCGCCTGATCGATCGAAGATCGATGTCGCGGTGCTGGACATGAACCACTCGTGGCCGAATGTCGGTCACGACTCATTGGTCCATGCCGTGCTCGAAGCCGCCGAGGAGCTGCGCGACGAGATCGTCGGCGCGAGACTCAAGGTTCGGGTCATCTCCTACGACGTCAGGCGCCGATTGCAGGTCCCTCATTCGCCCAACGGGCGCTTTCAGCTCTACGTCGGCACCGGCGGCCCGGGGCATCTGGATCCGCGGCAGAACGATGGAAGGAAGTGGTATTCGCAGGGGATCAGCGAAAGCAGCGCGTGGGAGGCGCCACTCTTTCGTCTTTACGATTCGATTCTCGGAAACGAGAACGCGGCGCTGATCGCGGTCTGCCATTCGTTTGGTCTTCTGTGCCGATGGTCGGGCGTCGCCAGAGTCGAAGTGCGCACGGAAAAGAGCACGGGCATGCCTCTCAACGCGCTCAGCAGCGAGGCGGCATCGCATCCCTGGTTCTCGCAGTTCGCCGAGCAGCTTCCGGACCGCCGCCATTTCCGTGTCATCGACAACCGGTTGTTCGACCTCAAGCTCGAGTCCGCAGGAAAGAGCTGTCCGGTCGCGTTCGAATCGGTCGACAGCCCGGCGATGACGATGATCGAGCTGGCCCGCAGCGCGGATAGCGGCGTGCCACGCATCCTCGCCTCGAACCATCATCCGGAGATCGTCGACCGCGATCACATCATGCAGGTGCTGGACGAGAAACGCGCCCACGCCGAGGTCAACGACCAGTGGTACCAGGAGCGGGAACGCACGCTGACAGAGCTTCTCTACGGCGAAACCGAGCGCCAGAGCCGCCTCACCTCCTACTTCACGCTCCTCGGGCCCATCCGGCACCACCTCGGCAGACTCGTCCGCGAGCGCTCTGGCGGATAGAATCGACGCGGGATGCGCCCGCACGGCCTCAATATCGTCACCATCGGCGGCGGCACCGGCCTGTCCACGCTGCTGCGTGGACTGAAGCGTTACGTCGACGCCGAAGGCGCCTGGTCGATCGCGAATCTCGGCGCGATCGTCACGGTCACCGACGAAGGCGGCAGCTCGGGCGTCCTCCGAAAAGAATTCGGGATGCTTCCGCCGGGTGACATCCGCAACTGCATCGTCGCGCTCGCCGAAGAAGAGCAACTCCTCTCGCGGCTCTTCAACTATCGGTTCGAGATGGACTCCGCGCTGAAAGGTCATTCGCTCGGCAACCTGCTTTTGACGGCGATGACGGAAATCACCGGCGGCTTCGACAACGCCGTGCTCGCCGCCTCGGAAGTTCTGGCCATCGCCGGCGAGATCTACCCGTCGACGCTCGCTGATGTGCGTCTGCGCGCCACGCTCGCCGATGGCACCGAGCTCGTCGGCGAAGTCGCCATCAGCGGATCACACATCGGTGAGAAGCCGAAGAGCACGCCGCATCACGCCCGCATCGTCCACCTCGCGATCGATCCTCCCGACGCCGAGCCGCCGGCACGAGCTCTGTCCGCCCTCGAGTCCGCCGACATGATCATCATCGGCCCCGGCTCGCTCTATACGTCGGTGCTGCCGAACCTCGCCATCAAACCGATCGCTGAAACGCTGCGGCAGGCCAAAGCGCTGCGCGTCTACATCTGCAACGTGATGACGCAGCCGGGGGAGACCGACGGCTACACGGCGGAAGAGCATCTGAGCGCGATCGTGGAGCACGCCGGGCTGGTCGTCGACGTGATGATCATCAACGGCCGCCGTCCGTCGGAGTCGATTCTGCTGGCCTACGCCGCAGAGAATCAGTTCCCTGTGCAATTCGATATCAACGCCGTACGCGACCTGGGCGTCACGCCGTTTTTCGGCGACGTCATTGCAGAGCAGAACTACGTGCGGCACGACTCGGCGGCGCTGGCAGAGACGATCTTCCGTCTGTACGACCGCTACGGCCGGACGCTGGAGCGGATGCGGCGCTCGGAAGGGTGACGATGCCCAGGCAGAACCTCGAAGTGATCATCCTCGCGGCCGGCCTCGGCACGCGCATGAAGTCGTCGACGATCAAGATCCTTCATCGCGCCGCGGGCCGCCCGATCATCGACTACGTTCTCGATCTCGCCGCCGAGCTTTCCGATACGCCGCCGGTGATGGTCATCGGCCATCAGCGCGAGCAGGTACAGGAGGCCGTGGGGAATCGCGCGCGCTTCGCCATTCAGTCGGAGCAGCTCGGAACCGGCCACGCTGTTCTTCAGGCTGCGGAAGACGTGAAGGGAAAGACGGTCCTCATTCTCTCCGGCGACGTTCCTCTGACTCGGCGCGAGACCCTGCAGAGCCTCATCGATGAGCATGAACGCTCGCGAAACGCGCTCACGTTACTGACGATGAAACTCGAGGATCCAGCGCTCTATGGCCGCATCGTGCGTGACGCCAAGGGCGCGGTCGCGAAGATCGTCGAAGCAAAAGATGCTTCCGCGCAAGAGAAGCGAATCGACGAAGTGAATGCCGGCATCTACATCTTCGACGCCGAGCACCTCTTCGACAATCTGCGCAATCTCTCGAGCTCGAACGCGCAGGGTGAGTACTATCTCACCGATCTGATCGCGATTCTGCGAAACGGTGGCCAACGCGTCGGCGCCGTGGTCGTCGATAATCCGGTCGAGACCCTCGGCGTGAACTCACGCTCGGATCTCGCCGCCGTCGAGGCCGAGATTCAGCGTCGCGTTGTCGAGCGATTGATGAAAGAGGGCGTGACATTTCGCAATCCCACGACCGTCGTCATCGACTCCACCGTATCGATTGCGAATGACACGGTCATCTATCCATTCGTCACGCTCGAAGGCACGACCACGATCGGCACCGGCTGCGTCATCGAACCCGGCGTTCATCTTCACAACGTGAGTGTCGGCAACAACGTTCACGTGAAGAGCGGGACAGTGGCCGAAGACGCGGTCATCGCCGACGATGCGACGGTCGGTCCGTATGCGCATCTGCGTCCCGGCACGAAGCTCGGCAAGCATGTGAAGGTCGGCAATTTCGTCGAGACGAAGAAAGCGGTGTTTGGCGAGGGCGCGAAGGCATCGCATCTCTCGTACATCGGCGACGCCGACATCGGCGCGGACGTGAACATCGGCGCGGGGACGATCACCTGCAACTACGACGGCGTGAACAAACACAAGACCGTGCTCGAGGACGGCGTCTTCATCGGATCGGACACGCAGCTCGTCGCACCGGTGCGCGTCGGTCACGGCGCCTACGTCGGCGCCGGCTCGACGATCACGCAAGACGTTCCGCCCGATTCGCTCGCGCTCAGTCGTGTGCCGCAGAAGAATGTCGAGGGATGGGCGACGAAAAGACGGGAGGCGCAAAAAAAGAAGAAGTGACGCGAAGCGTCATCCTGAGCCGCGTAGACGGCGAAGGAACTCAAAATGCCACGCATCGCATTTTGAGGTGCTTCGCTTCGCTCAGCATGACGTGCGTCACCGCCTCTGCAAATCCACTCTCATCCTTCCGAAGTCGATCACCGCGTGGAAATTCTTCAAGAAGTTCTCTCCGATGATTCCCACGGACCGCTCCTGCTCTCCGCCGCTGTACATCGGCAGCGTACGGAATGCACCGGCCCAGCGGTCGACGCCGATCTCGACCTCTTCGATCTTCGACCCATGCTTTCTCGCTCCGCCGAGGCCTTGCAACGTCGCGTTGTGCACACGTGGAGCGAACATGTTGATCGGAAGCGATGGAAGTTGATGCTCATTGAGGAACGTCACTTCCGATCCCGTATCGAGCACGAAGAGGAACCAGCCGCGTTTGTTCACCGTGCCGCGGACATGCGGGCGAAATTGTTCGAAGAAGAGATTCTGATTCGCGACCGGACGCTTATCGGTCGACGTCAATCGCGTGAACTTGACGTGATTGTTGTCGAAGTTGAAGTCGAGCCGGAACTCTTTCAGCAGATTTGCGCCGAGGAGGAAGTCGATCCTGAATTCTTTCTTGCCGCTGACGAGGAAGCGCATCTTATCGTCCGGCATGATCGCCACGGGCACATCGGCGAGAACGATGCCGCCGATCTCGAGCAGGTCGACCATCGCGAAATCCACCGAGATCGGCTCTCCGAGGAGTCCGTAGAACGTGCCTCGCGACGTCGGCAGGCGTTTGACGGGGACCTGTGACGCCAGGCGCTGCGACATGATCGACAGGACGGCACCGGAATCGATCACCGCCGTCGTCGTCGACTCTGCCTTGTTGAGCCGTACTTCGATGCGGGGCACGTCGGGGCGGCCGATCTTCATCCGCATTTCCTCGCTGCGGACGGCGCTGGCCGCGCGATAAGCCTGCACGTGGGACATCGCCTTGAGGTAATCGAGATGCCATTGCAGGACGGTGAGGCCATGCTGCATCGCCACCTGCGCCCATTCGAGGCTCGTCTCGTAGTTGTTGTCCATGAACTCGACCTGCGAGAGGCCCCAGGCCGCATCGGCGTAAGTCGTGTGAAAGGGTGAGAGGTCAATCGCCGTCCGGAGATGGTGCCGCGCCTCTGTGATGCGATTCGCGGCCAGCTCGGCTTGTCCGAGAGCCACGAGCTCTTCCGCGCTCTTCCGCACGCGGGCGTCGACGTTCGGCGCGAGCTCCACGGCGCGGAGGTAGTCGGCGCGCTTGACCATGTCCCGCAGATCGGCGCCGCGCTCGATTTTCGTCGGGATGATCGTCAGCGGCTCGATCGATACATCCGAATAGAGCGCACAGCGCGCGGCCGTCAGCAGCGCGAGGACAACCACGAGTTTGCGGGTCACGTGGGAGAGATTCTACGAGCGGCTCGTGAATCGGATGAAATCCCGCGGTGTTTTGTCACACGCGCGGGCGCTGAGGCTGCTTTGCTCACCATGATGCCGAGCTCGCGGGGATGAACACGGTTTCGGTACGCGTTGGCTACTTTCTGGGGTCAAATTCCTTTGGGGCGAACTTCACAGGTAGATCGAAGCGCCGGCCGTCAAGACGTCGTAGTAAGTTTGGCGGACGCTCCAGGCGTCAGCAAAAATCGCAGACGCTTAGGGGTGCTACTCGTGATCGCGCTGACATTCTGCGCCGCGGTTCCCGTCTCGGCGCAGTTTCAGCCGCGGGATCTTTTCGCGAGCGTAGCGCCGATACCGGCTTTCCAGAACACGACAGAGCCTTCGATACAAGTCTATACGGCCGCGGGTAGTTTCAGGAGCACGATCGATCTTCCAACGAATTTTGTTCCTCTTGATCTCAATTTCTACAACTCCACACTTTTTGGTTCGATCATCGGCGCTATCTACAGCATTTCTCCCAGCGGTTCATTGAGCGGCGTCGCTGGTCCGGCAGGTTCGTTCGTATTCGACGCCAACGGAAACCTATATGTTGCGGACCAGGCTGCACTGAAGAAATACGACAGCAGCTTCAGTGTCGTGCTAACTTTTTCTTTACCACAATTCGCATCGCACATCGATCTCGCCGCTGATCAGTGCACGATGTACTACAACAGTGCGCCGCAAGGGCCGGTGCCGGCATTAATACCGGCAACGAATGCTCGCTACAACGTCTGCACCGCGCAGTCGCTGTCTCCACTGCCAACAGCAATACCGACGCTCGGCTCGATCGGAGCGTTAAGGGTGCTCCCGGGCAACGATGTCTTGCTCGGAACGGACACCGGAATTCTGCGCATTCGACCGGATGGCACGATCGCACAGACGTATTCAGGCGGCCCGCAGATTGCTCTAGACGCCGATCGAACATCGTTTTGGGAAGCTGGCCGCAGCGATCGCGTTCGTAAACTCGACTTGGCGAGCGGTAGCGAGATCGCAGCGACTGTTCCTTATGGCGTCAACATGATTGTGTTTTCTTTGACGGTGATCGGTGAGCCGCGCGCGGCCGTTGCATCTCCCCCGGCCATTCCTACCATCTCCGAATGGCTGCTTATCGGCCTTGGGATCACCTTGGCAATCGTTGGCTTGAGTGCCTTCAAAGATTAGCGACTGTTCTGTCTTGCATGGTTGACATGCGGCGGCTTCGTCACGCGCGCGGGCGCTGGGCCTGCTTTCCGACCATGATGCCGAGCTCGCGGATCTGATACGCGAGAGCCTGACGCGAGATCTTCAGCAGCGCCGCGGCGCGATTCTGGTTTCCGGCCGCTGCGGCCAAAGACTTTTCGATGAGATCGCGCCGGAAGCGCGCCACCGCATCCTGATACGACCCGGCGGTCACCTTCACCGGCCGCACCTTGCGCAGCCGCTCCGGAAGATGCTCGATGTCGATCTCGCGCGCGTCGCCCGCCATCGCGTGCGCGGCGCGAACGGTGTTCTGCAGCTCGCGGACATTTCCGGGCCAGCCGTATGACTGAAGCAGGGTCTCGACTTCGGGTGTGAACGACTGCGGACCGGCTCGATGTTTGGCCCGCTCGCGGGCGAGGAAGTATTGCGCTAGAAGCATGACGTCTTCGCCGCGTTCGCGCAGCGGAGGCAGAACGACCTCGATGCCGCGGACGCGGTAGTACAGGTCCTCGCGGAAACGTCCTTCTTCGACCGCGGCCTCGAGCTTGCGATTCGTGGCGCTGACGATGCGTACATCGGCGGTCCGGTTCGTCGTATCGCCGACGCGGCGGAACTCGCCGTCCTGCAGGAAGCGCAGCAGCTTCGCCTGCGCGGCATGCGGCATCTCGCCGATCTCATCGAGGAACAACGTGCCGCCGTCAGAGGTCTCGATCAAGCCGGCGCGATCGCGGTCAGCGCCCGTAAATGCACCGCGCATGTGTCCGAACAGCTCGCTCTCCACCAGATTCTCCGGAAGCGCCGCGCAGTTGACCGCCGTAAAGGTCTTATGTCGGCGCGATGACGCGCGATGAATGGCGCGACCGACGAGCTCCTTCCCCGTTCCGGATTCGCCGAGGATGCAGACCGGGACGTCGCGCTGCGCGATCCGCTCGACGAGCGAGAAGATCTCACGCATCGCCACAGAATCACCCACGATGCCTTCGATCGAATCGCGACGCGAGGGTGCCGACGCTTCATCCTGCTCGAGAATGCGCCGCAATCGATGATTCTCCGCGCGCGTGCGGAAGAGCGCTGCGATCGCATCACGCGACGCCTGCGGCCACGCCGTCGAACCCTCGATGAACAGCATCTCGCGCTCGTTGCAGCGGAGCCAGTCGGGTTCGAGCGATGACGCGATGCGATCGAGCGTGGCGCCGTCGAACGATCGCAAGCCATCCTGCGACCACTGGCCGAGACGGTTTCGCGTGACGTGACACCACGGAATGGCGAAAGCATCGGCACGAAAGGGATACTCAGCCGATGCGGCGATGCGCAGCATCTCGACGTCAGCCGTCGTTCGAGCAGGCGCCGCCTCCGGCATCGTGATCGAAAGCTCCGAGACGATCGTGCGCGCGACATCGTGGCGCGAGATGCCGAGCGAGGAGCGGAAGAGTTTCAGTTTCTCGGAGCGAGTCGCGGGCTGCGGTGGCTCGGACTGCGGCGACGCTTCCCATCGCGCCAGCGCGGCCGCAAATCCGCTCAACGGATCCACCGGCGTTCCCCGTCGCGTGTGCATCAAACGATGACGCTCGTCAAGCTCGCGGTTCTGAGTTTTCCCCGTCGATCGCAGCGACGCCTGGCGCTGCTCGATCCAGTCGATCTCGTCGAGGACCAGTGCCGCGGCTTCTCGAATCTGCGGCATGAGCTCCTTGCGCTCGAAAAGAGTCGAGACGAGACGGCGCGCTTCGTCGAAATGACCGCGAGCGAACTCGAGGTATCCGGACAGCAGGTCGATCTCGGCCAGTCGCAGAGCATCATTCGCGTAATACTGTCGCAGTCGGGCGATATGTTGCGCGGCCGACGTCCAGCGGCCATCGTCAGCTTCGACAAAGGTCAGGGTAAAGAGGATGCCGGCCGCAGCGCGATCACCCTGCGCCTCGTCGACGATGGCAAGCGCCTCGAGCGCGATGGCGCGTGTCTCCGACCAGCGCCCCGACGAGAACGATGCGAATACACGGTCGAGGCAGGAGTCGATGCGCTCCGCGGCCGAACGCGCGGCGGCGAACGATTGAGCAGCGAGGTCCGCAGCCGCTTCGAAATCGCCGTGCATCAACGCGCTGTACGTTGCCGAACGGCGGGCCAGGTAGTGATCGCCCGCAACGGCGATGGGACGTTCTCCCTCGTCGATCGCCAGGACGGCACGCTCATATGCCAGGCGCATCTTCTCTTCGTCAGTGTGCGGTTCCGCGCGCTCGAGCACCTGACGCGCTATGTCGATGCGACCGGTCAGGCGAAGAAGCTCCGCGCGCAGGATCTCCGCGTCGAAACCGTGAAGATGTTCCACATGGACCAATGCTGTCGCATAGTCGCCGGTTCGCCGCTCGCACCGCGCCAACAGCAGTTCGCGCGCATCTTCGGCCAGAAGCGGTGCGAGATCCCGCGCATCGCGATAGCGACCGCTGTCGACGAGAGCATTGGCGAGGCGTGAAGCGAGTCGGGGCGTCAGCGTCGATCGCGGTAGGGCATTGAGCGCGTCCACGGTTTCTTCCGCGCTCCGCCACTGAATCTCTTCCAATTTCTCCGTCACCGATGCCGCAGCGCGCGCGAGTGCTGGTCGCGATGCCTCCGGCACATGACGTGCGCAGTGCTCGCGCACCGCTTCGGACGCGAAGACGAAGCAGTCATCTTCGAGCGATGTCACGCCGTCGACGATTAGCGCATCGAGCGGCTGCTCGAAAAGGAACTCTGAAAGAAAGTCACGCGCCAGCGTGGACGGGATCCGTGTCCCGAGCAAGGCCAGCGCTGCGATGTACGAGCGGCGCGGCTCCGGCGTTCGTGCGAACACGCCGTCGTCGACCGGCTGTGCGCCGTCACGGAGATACTTGTCATACACATCGCTCGCCGTGAACGCATCGAGCCATGCGCGAGCGTCGGGGAGCGCGATCAATCGCTCCTCCAGCGCACGCTGTGCGGCGAGCCGCGTCGAGAGAACCGTCCATCGGCGGACGATGGCCGGCTGCTCTTCGTGCCGTCTGATCATCTCGACGACACGCCGAGACTCATCATCGAGATTGCCCGAGACCACCAGAACCTGGCCGCTCTTCACTTCCGATAAGCGATCCGCGACCTCGGCGGGCGAGAGCGTCGAGCCGACCAGCGAAGCATCGAGCGAGGCAAGGGCCGCATAGCGTTGAATCGGGAACTCGCTGCCGATGACGATGAGGCGTGCCGATTCGTCAAGTGCCGCGTAAAGGTGGAACGCGTCGAGTGCGTCCGTGCCGGCGATCTCGTGCGGTCCGCCGCTGCTCCACATCGCGCTGATCGCCTCGGCACCGGGCGGAAGAATCTCGCCGACAGCGCATCGCTGCAGCCATCGCATATCCGCCGCGGCATCGCTTCGAAGGCGGCCGTGCACTTCGGCGAAGATCGACTCCGCTCGCGTCCACGATTGTTTCAGCGTCTCCAGCTCCGGCGCATGGATCGCTTCGGCGAAATGCTGGGTGCTGTGCAGCGGAGACGGTGTCGCGTCGGCATCGCATTCGCGCGCCGCGATGCGGACCAGGCGGCAGTCGCTGCCGCGCTTGCGGACGACGACCCATTCGTTCGCGTCGAATTCGCCGTCGGCGATGCCGGCAAACTGCAACAGCGCGATGTGCGTCGCAAACTGACCGACGAGCGAAAGCCGATCGCGTGCGCCGGCGTTGCGCAGATCGGCGATTGGTATGGCGCTGAGCTCGACCTCCGGCGCGAAGCTCTCGAACCACGGCAGCGTCGGATGACGCAGTGTGGCTATCGCCGGTCGAGGCCAGGCGAAATTTCGCAACGACACCACGACCGCGTCGCTGCTGCGGCGTGAAGCCCCTCTCATGGACACTGTGCGGGAGATGCTACACCATAGCGGTCGCTTGAACGACGTCGAGATCGGCATCGAGGCGGCCAAACGCGGCGCCGCCGTCCTCATCCGCTATTGGGAGACCCTCGGCAAAGCAGACGCCGACATGAAGGCGCGCAACGATTGGGTATCCGCCGCCGATCGCGAGGCCGAGAAGGCGATCATCTCGTGCATTCATGATCTTTCTCCCGCTGATTCGTTTCTTGGTGAAGAGAGCGGAGCGTCGGGCGGGACAAGCGAGCGTACTTGGGTCATCGATCCGCTCGATGGCACGTCGAACTATCTCCAGCATTTTCCAGTGTGGTCGGTCTCCATCGGCCTGCACGTCGGAAACGAGATCACAGCCGGCGTGATCTATGAGCCGCTGCGAGAGCTTTTCTTCACCGGCGAAAAAGGCGCAGGCGCGTTCCGCAACGGCAAGCGCATGCAGGTCTCCGATCAGGAACACGTCGAAGGTGCGTTCCTCGCCACCGGATTTCCCTTTCGCGCACAAGAATACGTATCTGTTTATGTTCGTATTTTTGAAGACGTCATTCGTTTAGCAAAAGGTGTACGCCGTGCCGGGTCGGCGGCGCTCGATCTCGCCTATACCGCCGCTGCGATCTTCGACGGCTTCTTCGAGATCCATCTCTCGCCCTGGGATGTCGCCGCCGGTTCGCTTCTCGTCCGAGAAGCGGGAGGCGTGATCACCGACTTCGCAGGCGGCGATCGCTGGTTCGAGCGCGGCAATATCGTCGGTGCGCCTCGTGGCGTGCATCGCGAGCTGATCGCACTGATCGGGAGACACGTCAGTGAAGAGCAGCTCGACCGCCGTGGAGCCGGCCCGATTCATTCCGCATGAAGCCGGCGAAGCTTCCTGCCGAATTTTACCTGCGCGATACAGTGACCGTCGCCCGCTCGCTCCTCGGTTGCGTTCTGTGGCGGCGCATCGGACGTGAGCTCCTCTCTGCCCGCATCGTCGAGGCCGAAGCCTACCTCGGCGCGAACGACGCGGCCAGTCACGCCCGGCGTGGCTTACGCTCGGCGCGAAACGAGTCGATGTATCTCGAAGGCGGTCACGCGTACGTCTACTTCACCTACGGCATGCACTGGTGCCTCAATGTCGTCACCCAGGAAGCGGACATCGCCGAGGCCGTGCTGCTGCGCGGAGCGGAGCCGCTGCGCGGTATCGAAGCGTTGCGCAAACGCCGGCCGAAAGCGAAACGCGACTTCGATCTGATGAAAGGTCCGGGAAAAATCTGCTCGGCGATGGAGATCGACAAGAGCCTTGACGGCGAGAGTCTTCGCGGCGAGCGGCTCTTCATCACCGCGCGCGAAATCGAGGTCGATGACGACGACATCGCCGTCAGTCCCCGCATCGGAGTCGAAGGAGCACCCGACGCGGCGCACTGGCCGCTCCGATTCTTTCTCAAGGGCAACCGCTACGTCTCCGCGTACCGGAATGTCTGACCACTACCGCACGCTCGCCGCTCGCGCCGAGCTCCGTCACAAGGTCGAGCGCTCCGAATTCCTGGGCCTCGCGTTCCCATGCGCGAGCGAAGAAGAATTCTTCGACGCTCTGAAGCAAATCGAGAAGCAATACTTCGACGCCTCACACCACTGCTGGGCGTTTCGGCTTTTTTCAAATCGGCAGCGCAGTTCCGACGCCGGCGAACCGTCGGGAACGGCCGGCAAGCCGATCCTCTCCGCAATCGAAGGAGCTGATGTCTTTGACGCGGCGATCGTCGCGGTGCGCTGGTTCGGAGGAGTGAAACTCGGCACCGGCGGTCTGTCGCGAGCCTATCGCGATACGGCCGCCGAGACACTGCGTCACGCCGAGATCGTCGAGCGATTGCTCTACGACACGATCCGCGTCGAGGTTCCGTTCGAATCGATCAGCGTGATCTACAGATTCATCGATCCTCCGCACGTGTTGCTCGTCGATGAGTCGTTCGGCGAGAAGAACATCTACACGATCGATGTGAGGCGGTCACGCACAGTCGAGATCGAGGACGTCCTCGCGGAGCGGCGACTCGCCTTCTCGCGCGTTACTCCTCCGTGACGAGCGTTCCCGCGATGCGGTCGCCGGTGCGCGCGCGGCCGGCGAGGACGAACGCGATCTCGAGCATGTTCCAGACCGGCACGACGAGCGGCAGATTGCGGATGACCGATCGGAAGTAGCCGCACCGCCCACCCTTCCTCGTCGTCAGACGGAGGCCGAGGAGTTGCTTGCCGACGGAGCGGCCGCGGATGCCGTCACGGACGAGGATCGAAACAATGAGGATCGTGAGAGCGACCCACCAGACGATCTGGATCCCTTTGACCGAGCCACCGATCCAGGCCAGGGCGTAGCTCACGATCGAGGCCGGCAGGATGAGGACGACGGCGATCGTCACCGCATCGACCAGAAAGGCCGCGATCCTCAGCAGGGTCGTCTGTCTTGAGCCGTCGGTTGAAACCATCGCAGGCCGCTTCCGTACAACGAAACGTAGGTGTCCATGTACACGCGACTGTGTAGAGTTTACTTACTCGGCGTCGTGCTGCTCGCGGCCGGGTGCGTCGTTGGCGAACGCCACAGTGCCACGATCCAGCGCCGCTGGCCGGCCTCGTCGATCCGTACGATCGAAGTCGTCGGCGTGAACGGAAACCTCTCCGTCGAGGCCGGAACTCCGGACGAGGTGTCGCTCGTCGCGCATGTGCGCAGCGTCGGCGTGAATCCGAGCAACCGCGCCGAGAATCAGGGTTTCTTCGAGACGGAGCTCAACGGCGACACGCTGCACATCGGCCAGAAGAGTGATCGCGTGCGCGTCCATTTTCCATTCATCGTGCGCAGCAGGTTGACGATCGATTACGCGCTGCGTGTTCCGCCGGCCGTCGCCCTCGATCTGAAGATGGTCAATGGCCGCATTACCTCACGCGGAGTCGATGGCGCCGGCGAGTTCACGACTGTCAATGGTCCGATCGACATCGAGACCGGCGGTACGAACGAGATGGAAGCACGAACCGTCAACGGCAGCGTGCACGCTCGGTTCCTCCGCGATTTTCGAGGGGCGAGATTGAAAACGGTCAACGGCCGCGTTGAGGCCACGCTGCCGCCGTCAGCATCGTTCACGTGCGATCTCTCGCAGGTCAATGGCGATTTCGAAGCGTCATTCCCGCTCAGCATTCATTCCCATCCCGGCAGCAGGCGCGTTTCGGGTCAGGTGAATGGCGGGCAATTCGAGCTGCAGATCACGACGGTGAATGGGGACGTCGAAGTTCACAACGTGCCGCCGCCTCCGCCGCAGCCGCCGAAACCAGCGCCGCCGGTGAGCTAATTGACGACGTCGCCCGCGTGGGAGAAACGCATCTCCTCTTCGGGCCAGCGCTCCTGAAGAACGCGCTCGAATGCGGGACGGATGACGCGCTCGTAGCGCTCCGAGAAGGCAGGGTACAGCTCGAGGATCGCCTTGCGCGCGCAATCGCACAGGCATCGCGCTTCGCGGTGCGACACGGTGTTGTCGCTGCTGATCAGATTCAGCGTCAGCTCGACGATCATCCGAATCCGCCGCAGCCGCCGCCGCTCGTAGAACGCGGAGCGGGCTTCAGGCGTTTGCTCAGTCTCGAATTTCGGCATCGTCGATCACCGGCCCGAAACGCCGAGCCCAGTGCGTGCATTCCGTCCTGCTGTGACAACTGATTGTCCGACGGGCAGCTTGCAAAAACGCTAGGCGTGTTCGCGATCGCCTTCGGCCCAGATCTCGTCCGCGAGAGCTTCATCGATGCGCGATTCGTAGTAACGAATCGCCGACCGCGCCACGGCGCGCACAGAGACGTAATTGAGCGCGCCACCGGACACCGCGCCAACGATGGGGACGAATCGCGCCAATCGTTCGCGAGCGATGCGCGCGCCGATCCGCTCCGCGACCGCGCCACCCTCGATCGTCGCCGATCCGAGAACCGTGGCGATGCCCTGTTTGCCGATGCCTACACCCGACGAGTACGCGAGACAGGACAACGCTTCCGCAAAACGTTCCCGACCGGTTGGCGCATGTCCATAGACCGTGGCGATGCCGAGGATCAGCCGGAACTGCTGATAAACGAGATAGGCGAGGTCGGCGCCAAGTGCGCCGATGGCAATCGTTCCGCCGGGCAATCCGGTGACCGCACCCGCGGCCGCGCAGCGGATGGCGGTGCGGCGCGCGAGCATCCGCGCGTGTCGCGACGGATGATATGCCGGCGCAGCGCGCTTGAGATCCTCGACTTCTTTCTGGATCTTCTGCGTGTCGATCTCTTCGAAGAGGGAACGAAAGACCTCTTCGAGAATCGAATCGGCGCGGCGCTTTAGATCGCGGGCGAATTGCATCGGCTTCAGTCGCTTGTTTTCGTTTCGGTTTTCTTCGTCTCGGTTTTCGTTTCGGTTTTCGTTTCGGTTTTCGACTCGCCCGGCGATTCGCTCTTCGGCGCCGAGGTGCTGGCGTAATCGGTCTTGTAAAAACCGGATCCTTTGAATTGAATCGCTGGAGAAGAGATCAGCTTCCGCATCGCGCCGCCGCACTTCGGACAATGCGTGTACAGCGGATCGGAGATCTTCTGCAGGATCTCGGTCCGCTCGCCACACTTGTCACACGCGTACTCGTACAAAGGCATTTGGACGACTACCTCTCGCTGAAGTGCAACAGGGTGAAGCTCAGCGGGATTTCAGGGAAGGGGTCAGACCCCTCATGAACTTCGCGTGAATCTCGCCATGCTCGCCTGAGGGGTCTGACCCCATTTAGAGGCCGACGCGGGCCTGCGACTTTTCTTCCGCCGCAAAGACCTCGCCGTCGCGGAAGTAGATCGCGGCCAGACTGCCGTCGGTCGTTCGGTAGTACCAGGCTTCGACCGTCGCCGACGGCCGCTCGTTCGTCACGGTCCACCCGGGGATCGGCTTGCCGAGGAGATGGGCGACGTCCTTCTTCGACATGCCGATCTCGATGCCCAGCAGCTTCTGATGGGTGACGGCCAGCCGGTCCATCGCCACGGCCAGTCCGCGGCGCGCCTCCTCGTTACGCGGATCGTTCGTGAGAACGGCGCGATAGATGCGGATCGAGTCCTGATAGCGCCCGAACGATGACAGCTCCTGCGCGAACTCGAGCTGGATGCGCTGGTACACCTCGCGCGCGCGGCTGTGACCGGGATGCTTGCGCACGAACGCGGAGAGCGCATCAGCGTAGATCTGCCGCGCGTGTGGAGTGGCGTGCGGCGAGACTGCGGCCTTCTTCTGCCGCAAGACATCGCGCCATTCAGCCTGATGATCAGGTTCGGCGGGCGCTGCGCCGCACCGCATCAGCAGTATGGCAACGGCGAGGACGATGAGGCGCCGCACGATGGAAAGGTAGCACAGTGTTCTATAATCGCGCAGCCTCGAGGCCGTCACGTCTCGTGCGCGGCAAGCTACAGCACCCGGAGGATTTATGGCTGTGAGGGGCGACGAAGTCGCGAGCTCGATCGAAGCCCACGTGAGAGAAGCCATCGACAGGATCGTGGGCGAGATGCGCTCGTCGATCGATGACGTCCGCTCGGTGGTCGACCAGCAACTCAAAGCCGCGCAGCAGAGTATTCAGGCTGACATGAACTCGCTGTCGTTCCCGCAGATCAAGAAATCGATCGCCGAGATGCAGCAGGCCGCTCCCGCTGCCGCGGGCGCAGACGCTTCGAAGATCAAGCGTGCGCTGCAGGCGGTGGAGCGCGGGAAATCGCAGGTCGATGTACTCAATGGCCTGCTCGAACAATGTCTCGACTTCGGTTCACGCGCTGCGTTGCTGATCGTCCGCGGCGAAACGTTCAGCGGCTGGAAAGGGGCCGGCTTCGCCGCGCATGGCGGAAACGACGAGACGATCAAACGCTTCAACGCCGCGCCCGGAGTCGTGCCGCAGCTCGACGAGATTCTGCGTCAGGAGCGCGTCGTCGAATGGGACGGTTCCAGTCTCGCCAGTCGTTTCGGCGCCTCGGCCCCAGCCCGCGCGCTGCTCGTGCCCATGGTGATCAAAGACAAAGTGGCGGCAGCCGTGTACGTCGACGCGCTGCCGCAGGATGTCGCGAAGCTCGATCGCGCTTCGATCGAGATTCTCGTCTTCACGACGGGATTGCTCGTCGACACACTGGCGATCCGCAAGAAGATCCCGTCGCCCAGTCTCAGCGAAGAGGGAGCACGCGCCGCCGCACCGCAACCGGCCGCACCGTTCGCACCGCGACCGGCTGCGCCGCGACCAACGCCGGCGATGGCGTCACCGCGTCCCGCGCCGATGCCGCCGGCAGGTCCGTCAGAAGGAGCGACGGTTGCATTCAGCGCCGCGCAGATCCGCGAGATGACTTCGCCCGGCGCGGCACGCGAGTTCGCCCCCACCCCCGCCCCACACCTCCGCCCCACGCCCGTTCCACCGCCCGCCCCGGCGCCGGCGGCTGAGGAGCGGGAGCGCCCGAGCACGCAGTTCGTTCCGCCGAGCAGCGCGCAACGCGGCGCACCGGCCGGAGCCGGAAGCGAAGCGGCGAAGAAACACGACGAGGCGCGGCGGTTCGCGCGACTGCTCGTCTCCGAGATCAAGCTTTACAACGAATCGAAAGTCGATCAGGGACGAAAGAACCGCGACCTCTATGAACGGCTGAAGGACGACATCGACCGCAGCCGCCAGATGTACGACGAGCGCATCTCCGAGGACGTGAGGAAAGCATCGAACTATTTCTACGACGAGCTGGTTCGGATCCTCGCCGACGGCCGCGCGGACGCCCTAGGGCTCTAATTGCTCTCACTCCGGCGGAGGTCGGTCCTTGTCGCGATCGCCGTTCCGCTGGTCGCCGCATTCATCGGCGCGATCATCTACTACGCGCGGCGGCCGGCAACGACGCAGGCCACGGTTCCTGCGAAGCCGGAAGCGCCGCCCGATCTCGAGAAGCTGCGCGACTCCTTTGCCGCGGGAGTCGATGCCATTCAACGCCAGGACGGACCAGAAGCGGTGAGACGTCTCGCATCGTTTCGTTTCGGTCCACGCGTGGTCGAGGACTATCGGCTCTATTACCTCGCCAGCGGTTTTCAGCTCATGGGAAACAACGTCTCCGCGCGCCGAACGCTCGCGCAGCTCTGGCACCGAACGCCCAAACTCATCTACCGCGATGAAGCAGGATTGAATCTGGCGGCGATGCATGTTGCCGCCGGATCGTCGCGACAGGCTGCCGACGTTTGCGCCACGCTGGCGGTGCGGACCGACAACCCGACAGTCGCCGCGGCGGCGCGGTGGCAGGAGGTCCAACAGAGATTGGCGATCGGTGAGGTCGACGCGGCGATGTACGCCGCAAGGCGGATCGTCATCGCCAGTCCGCACTCCGCTCAGGCCGACGACGCGATCGCATTCCTGCGCGCGGTCTGGTCGCTCTCCCCGAAGGATGCGCTTCATCTCACGTCGGAGGAACGGCTCGAACGCGCGGTTTGTTTGTTGCGCGACGGCGATCCGCAGCACGCGTTCGACGAGCTCACCGCGCTTCAACCCTCCGCTCCCGAGTCGTTGAAACTGCCGGTCATTTTGAATCGCGGGCTTGCGCTCTATCAGCTCCGCCGCTTCAACGATGCCATCCACGTGCTCGAGCCGTTGACAGCGAGCTCGTACAAGTTCGCGATTCCTGCGCTCTACCACCTCTCGAAGAGCTATCGCGTCCTGTCGAACTCGATCGATCCGACGGTCTACAAGACGGTCGTCGAGAAGAAGAAGGTCAATGTGAAGGTGCGCGTCGGCAAAGGGAAGGCGGCGAAGATCGTGACGCGGCCAAAAATCGTCGCCACGAAGAAGACGGTCAAGCTGATCGATCTGGCGAAAAAAGCGACGAAGGAGAACTACGATCGCCTCTCTACGGAGCGGCTCAAGGATCTGCTGCAGCTTCCGCTGGCGAGGCCGGTGCGCGTGGAGGTGCTGAACACGCTCATCGTCATCGCGGAGTCGAAGAATCAGGACGCGTACGAGCAGCAACTCGTTCGCGCGCTCGTGAGGATCGATCCCTTCTCCGATCCCGGCCTGCAGCATTTCTGGGATAGAGCGTGGACCGCATACGCGCGCGGCGATCTGCAGACGGCGAAGGCGGTCTTTCGCTTCATCGGCGACACGTACAGCAATCCGAACGTCAAGCGGCAGGCCGATTACTGGTATGCGCGCGCGGTGGATCGGCAGGGGCAGAAAGAGGAGGCGCGCGCCGTGTACCAGCGTCTGGCATCGGCGCCGTATCTCGATCTCTACGCGATGCATTCGGTGTCGCGCGGCGCGACCCGGCAGGAGAACCGCACAAACCCGCTCATGAAAAACGGTCCAGATTGGCGCGAGATCGCCGAGAAGGACATGCCATCTGAACTGCGCCTCGCGTACGAGCTCACAGCGCTGACGGACATGCGCGATGCGCGGCTGGAGATTCAGAAAAATACGAACTCCGAGAACGACCGGTTCAGTCAGGCGCTGCTCGCCGATCTTTACAACAGCGTAGGCAGCCCGGTGCTGATGCAGCGCGCCGCGAAGCGCGCGTTTCCGCAGATCGCCACGGCGGAGCAGGACTCGGCGCCGGCGTATTTCCTGAAGATGTATTACCCGGTCAAGTACGAGGACGCGATCAGGAAGTACTCCGATCGCAACGGACTCGATCGTTTTCTCGTTATGGGTCTGATCCTCCAGGAGAGCTCGTTCCTTCCGACGGCGAAATCGGCGGTCGGCGCGACAGGACTCATGCAACTCATGCTTCCTACCGCCAAAGAGCTCGCCCGGCGCCTCAGCGTCCCGTTCGGGCAGGCGCGGCTCGAGAATCCCGAAGTCAACATCCAGCTCGGCACCGCGCATTTGAAGATGCTCGTGAACATGTTCGGCGGGAACACGCTGCTCGCTGTGGCGTCGTACAACGCTGGGCAGGGCAACGTTCTGAACTGGAGGCGCACAGCGCGCGCCCGGCCGATGGACGAATTCATCGAGTCGATTCCGTATCCGGAGACGCGGAACTACGTGAAGCGCGTCACGATGCTGCGATCGTCGTACGCGCGGATCGCACAGTGAAGATCGAGGTCGTCGGTCGTAGGTGTCGCGGGCCTCAGCGCATCAAGGCCCCCGGTACCTACGACCGATGACCCACGACCTACGACCTACGGTATGAACCCTCGAATCGTGCGCACGCGCGCATCCGGCCGGTTCACCTTCACCTCCACGGTGCGGTAATCCAAGTCCTTCTTCGTGCTCTCAGTGTAGTAGCTGATCAGGTACTGCGTGCGGAGATCCTTCTCCAGTTGCGCATACGTCTCCTTGAGGTGCTTCACATCCTTGATGAAGTAAGCGACGCCGCCGGTTTCCGCGGCCAGCGCCTTCATCTTCGATGCGCCACCGAAGTCAGCGAATCCGAGTCCCACGCCGATGAAGTAGAGCGGAACGCGCGCGGAGCGGACGTAGGTCAGCATGTCTTCATAAGCGAGCCGCGACGTGGTGTCCTCACCGTCGGTGATGATCACCATCGCCTTCCGACCCTGGATCGACCGAAATCGATAGAGGCCGGTGACGATCGCATCGTAGAGCGACGTGCCACCGACAGCGTCGGGGCTGGAGTTGACCTGCTGCTCGAGGCTGCCGATATCTGAGGCGAATGGCGCGACGTTCGTCGCGTCGAAGGCGAAGGCGGCGAAGAAGGCACGGTCCGTCGGCCGCAGGATGCTTCGGAAGAACTCGACTGCGGCTTCCTTGGCCGCTTTGATGCGCGGCTGCATGCTGCCGGAGTGATCGAGCAGCATGCCCACGGAGATCGGCAAATTACTTGCGAAATTGAAAGCCGATATTTTTTGCTGCTTACCCTTCTCGAAAATTATGAAGTCTTTCTGTTCCAGATTCACGATTGGCGCGCCAGCCGTATCGGTCACGCTGACCGGAAGCTCGACCAGATTGACCTCGATCTCTTCGGTGTACCGCTGTCCGCTGAGAAAAAGGAGGTCGGACGCTTCGTAGTTCGTGTTGTCGGTCGCCGAGGCGCGAACGTATTCGACGCC
Organism: Thermoanaerobaculia bacterium; assembly: GCA_036506455.1. Classification (GTDB taxonomy): domain Bacteria; phylum Acidobacteriota; class Thermoanaerobaculia; order Gp7-AA8; family Gp7-AA8; genus DASVHS01. The sequence continues at coordinate 38,792 of DASXRT010000089.1, read as the reverse complement.
GCTGAGCCGCGCCGTCGGGATGTCGATCGCGTACGGAGGCTCCTTCCACTCGTGAAGTTTGTTCTTGCCGGCGAAGAGAACGACGCTCACGATCTCGGTGTTCTTGGGATTCTGCAGGCTGAGCTTGAAGTGGGTGATGCCGTCCGGCGTCTCCGTGCGCGTGATCTTCACTTCCAGCGGCGTTTCTCGCTCGTTGACGACGAAGGCATCGGCGTCGATGTAGCGACCCTTGGCGTCGTAGCCGACGGCGCGTACTTCGACTCGTTTCGGCAATTTCCCGAGGTCGAGCTCCGCGCGATAAGGAGCGGCGTTGCGCACGAGCAGCTTCTTTCCCTCGACCCAGAACTCGACGCGTGTAACGGGCGGCTTCACTTCGACGTCGACGACAAAGAGATTCGGTGCGACATCGCGGCGCGGCGCGCGGATCTTCACCGCGCCGATCGTCTCCGGCACGATGCCTTCCGCCAGAATTCCTTCGGCCCCCTCGTTCGGCGCGGCGACGTAGATCTTGTTGGTCTTCGCGACAGTCACTGTCTTTGTCGTTTTGCCGAGGATCACCGGCGCCTGCTCCTCCAATGGGATCAGCAGGCGCGCTTCGATTTCGTTGTCCCCTTCGCGAAGCGATTGCGTAGTGCGCAAAAGATCGTGTTGATCAGGCGGCACCTGGAAACGGAAGTTCTTCACAACCTGCCCGCCCTGCATCACCGAACCCTGGATGACCAGCGGGACACCGGGCGGGACATCTGATGGAACCGCAAAACGAAACACGATTCGCGACACGACTCCCTGCTCGTTGTCGCCGAGCGGCTCGACCGCGATCGTGAGATTCGCGCGGTTGGCCGGGTCGGGCGGGGGCGGGGGTGTCTGGGCCTGCAGGCTGACCGAAATCAGGATCAACGCCAGTAGCAGTCGTCGCATGCGGGATGAAAGCGGCCCGAGCGGCTGAACATTTCGGATTGCCGTTTCGAAACGCGAAACGACGCCGGCCGTATACCATCTCATCATGAACCTGCGGAGCTTTCTCGCCGCCTGCGGCATTCGCCTTCGCTCGGCGATCATCGCGATCCTCGTCGGCTCGATCTTTTCCTCCATCTACTGGATGGGACGCAACCAGGGGCGCTGGATTCCCGTCGCGGTGATCGGCGCGTTCGTCGGCCTGCTGATCTGGCTCTGCATTCTTGTTCTGCTCACCTTATTTCGCGATGTCATCGCTCGCCAGCCCGAGCGAGTGCGGCCGTTTCTCGCGGCGCTCATCTTCCTCGTCGGCGGGATGGCAGGGTGGCTGATCGGTGTCTACATCGGCTCGAAGATTTTCGGCGGCCAAATCACGCTCAAGGACCTCATCACCGGTGTCGCCCCGATGATCATGCTGATCACCGGCGGCATCGCCGTCATCGTCGGGTTGATTCTTCGTACGCTCGACCTGATGCGCGATCGCCTCGCGCAATCGATGGAGAAGCTGAAACAGCACGAGTGGGCCGAAAAGGAGCTGGAGCTCGCGCGCTCGATCCAGACACGCCTTCTGCCGCCGCAACGAATCGAAGGAAACGGCTTCTCGATCGCGGCGCGCAATTTTCCCGCGCACTACGTGGCCGGCGATTTTTACGACGTCGTCCAGCTCGACGACGGCTCCGTCGCTGTGATCGTTGCCGATGTCGCCGGCAAAGGGATGGGCGCGAGTCTGATCATGGCTTCGGTCAAAGCGGTTCTGCCGTTCGTCGGCCGGGAAAGTGTCGAAGAGGCGATGCAGATCCTCAACGACAAGCTTGTGCAGGAGCTCGACCGCCGGGAGTTCGTCGCGCTCGCATACGCGCGATTCTTTCCCGGCGACGGAACGCTTCACCTTGCCAATGCTGGTTTCCCCGATCCGTACCTCGTGCGCGCCTCCTCCGTTCAACCTCTCACCGTCGGCGGGGTTCGCCTTCCCCTCGGCATCCGCCGCGACGTGACGTATCAAACGATGACGACGAAGCTGCAGCCGCGCGATCGGCTCGTATTCGTCTCCGATGGAATCCCCGAGGCACCGGTCGCCGGCGATCAGCCGTTCGGCTACGAGCGGTTGAGCGAAGCATTGCGGAGCGGAGGCGGCGAGCGACCGGACGAATGGCTCGAGCATTGGTTGAAACGGATCCGCGGCGAGGTGCTCGAGCCTCTCACCGACGACTGGACGGCGCTCGTCCTCGAATTCACGGCCCGCGCGCGCATCGCCGCGGCCTGAGCGTAGAATCCACCGCTCATGACAGCGCTCCGCTATCGCGCTGTACTGTTCGACCTCGACGGCACGCTGGTCGATTCGTACGCCGCGCTGGCCGAGGCGGTCAATTTCGCGCGGCGCGAGCACGGTCTGCCCGATCTTCGGGCCGAGCGGATCAAAGAGTTCGTGGGCGACGGTCTCGAGCGATTGCTGCAGCGCGCATTCGAGCGTGAGTCGGTCCCGGACAGCGTGGCCGAAGCATTCGTAGCACGCTACGACGAGATCTGCTGCATGGGATCGAAGGTGCTCGAGGACGTCGAAGCGACGCTCGGCGAGCTTTCGGACGCGGGCGTGACGATGGCCGTCTGCACGAACAAGCCGACGGCGTTCTCGAAGAAGATTCTCGAGTTCCTGAACCTCTCGCCGCACTTCCGCGCCATCGTCGGCCCTGATGTCGCCGGCGCGCGCAAGCCGGATGCTCGCCACGTCATGCGAACACTCGAGGAGGCCGGCTGTTCGACCGATCGCGCTCTGTTCGTCGGCGACATGCCCATCGACGTGGCCGCGGCACGAAACAGCGGCATCGATGTCGCAGTGGTCGCCACCGGCTCGTCGTCGTATGACGACCTCGTCGATGCTCGCCCTGATTACGTTCTGCGGCGCTTCTCCGATCTCGTGGACGTCGTGCGCAACGGTGCGCGACCGTGACGGAAGCGAAGTTCCGTCTGGCATTCTTCGACGTCGACTCGACGCTCGTGAGCATCGAAGGCGTCGATGTTCTGGCTGGCGGGAATCCTGAAATCGCCAGATTGACCGAGGCGGCGATGAACGGAGAGATACCACTCGATCAGGTGTACGCGAAACGGTTGGAGATCATCCAGCCCGCGCGTGCCGCTGTGGAGGAGCTGGCGAAGCAGTACGTCGGATCGATCGTCGACGGCGCGATCGATGCGATCGAGAAACTTCACGAAGCCGGCCTACAGATTCATCTCGTCACGGCCGGCATCGCGCAGGCGATCGCGCCGCTCGCCGCGCGGCTTGCTGTGCCTGAGCGCGCCGTTCACGCCGTGTCGCTGCGATTCGACGATGCGGGCCACTACGCCGATTTCGATCGACGCTCGCCGCTGACCCGGCCGGGCGGCAAGGAGCTGGTCGTGCGCGACGTGCGCGCGCGCTCAAAAGGACGCGCCGCGTTCGTCGGCGACGGCGTCACCGATCTGGAGACGAAGCCGGCGGTCGATCTCTTCATCGGATTCGGAGGAGTTCACGTCCGACCGAGAGTGAAGGAAAATGCAGATGTCTACGCGATGGACTTTCGCGACGTCGTGTCGCAACTGCTCGCATGAGTGACCAAAGCAAATTCTTCGTTCCCGGACCGACATGGGTGAGGCCAGCGATCCTGCAGGAGATGGCGCGGCCGATGATCGGCCATCGCACTGCCGAGTTCAAAGAGATCGTCCGCGGCATCAACACCGATTTGAAGACGCTGTTCGTGACGAAACAGGACACGTTCGTGGTCACGTCATCGGGAACGGGAGTCATGCAGGCGGCGCTCGAGAACTGCGTGGCGCGACGGGTTCTTGTGACCACGTGCGGCGCGTTTTCCGAACGATGGTTCAACATCGCCGAATCCCTCGGCCTCGAGGCCGATCGGCTCGATGCCGGCTGGGGCAACGCCGTGGATCCCGATGCGCTCGCGGATCATCTCTCGTCGCGTCGCGCGCACTACGACGCGGTGACACTCACACACAACGAGACCTCGACCGGCGTGACGAACGACATCGCCATTCTGGCGTCTGCGGTCCGCGAGGAATCTCCCGACACGCTCGTGCTCGTGGACGCGGTGTCGTCACTCGCCGGGATCCCTGTCGAGTTCGATGAATGGAAGCTCGATGTCTGCCTCGCCAGCGTGCAGAAGGGAATCGCGCTGCCGCCCGGCATCACGGTCGTCGCTGTTTCCGCCGCTGCCGTGGAGCGAGCGAAGAAGCATCCATATCGAGGGACATATTTCGACTTTCTCGAGTACAAGAAGCAGGCGGAGAGCGACAGCGTCCCGGCCACGCCGTCGATCCCCCACTTCTACGCGTTGGCGAAACAGCTCACGCACATCATTCGCGAGGAGACGCTGCCTGTCCGCTTCGAACGGCACCGCCGCATGCGCGATCTGACGATCGAGCGAACGGCGAAGTTTGCGCGCCTCGCGTCCGACCCTGCGCACGCGTCACCGACTGTCACCGCGCTCGAGCCATCGACGTCCGACGCGGAAACGATCCGCTACGCGATGAAGGAGCGGGGCTTCACTCTCGGCGGCGGTTACGGTCAGTGGAAAGAGCGGACGTTCCGCATCGGACACATGGGAGACATTCCGCTCGAGTCGGTCGAAGCGATGCTCGACGCGCTCGTCCAGGTGGCAGGCGGATGACACATCGCGCGCTCGTCACCGACACGCTCGCCGATTCGGGTCTCGAGATCCTTCGCGCAGCCAAAGACGTCGTGCTCGATTACCGGCCCGGTTTGAAAGGGCCGGATCTTCTTCGCGCGGTCGCCGAATCGGACGCGCTCATCACGCGCAGCGGGACGGCGGTGACCGAAGAGCTGGTGAACGCCGGAAATCGGCTGCGCATCATCGGCCGCGCCGGCGTCGGTCTCGACAACGTCGACGTCGATGCCTGTACCAGACGCGGGATCCTGGTCATCAACGCGCCGACGGCGAACATCATGTCGGCGACCGAGCACACGATGGCGATGCTGCTCTCGCTCTGCCGCAACATTCCCGAGGCCCATGCATCGGTGAAGCGAGGGGAGTGGGTGCGCTCGAAGTTCATGGGCATCGAGCTGAACGGAAAAGTCCTCGGCATCGTCGGCCTTGGACGCATCGGGTCGCGCGTGACGACGCGCGCACGTGCATTCGGCATGCGAGTGATCGCCTACGATCCCTACATCGCGTCGACCGCGTTCGAGCGCGTCGGCGCCGAGCAAGTAACGCTCGATGGACTCCTGAAGGAAGCCGACATCATCACCGTGCATACGCCACTTTCCGACGAGACGCGCGGAATGCTCGGCCGCGATGAGATCGCGAAGATGAAGGACGGCGTCATCGTCCTGAACATCGCGCGCGGCGGAATCTACGAGGAGAAGGCGCTCGGCGAGGCGCTCAACAGCGGCAAGGTGTCCGGCGCGGCGATCGACGTGTACGAAGAGGAGCCGCCCGGCAAGGAACATCCCCTGGTTAGCGCAAAGAACGTGATTCTCTCGCCGCACATCGGCGCGAACACGATCGAGGCGCAGGACCGCGTGGCCGTGCAGACGGCGGAGATGGTCGTCGAAGCGCTCCGCGGATCGATCTTCGTGTCAGCCGTGAACCTGCCGTTCGAGGGTCTGTCGGACGCCGACGCCGCGCCCATGATCGGCCTGGCCGAGAAACTGGGGCTGTTCTCCGCGCAGATCGCGAACGGCCCGATCAACCGCGCCGCGATCGAGTTGTGGGGCATCGAGGAACGGCTGACGAAGATCCTCTCCGTCGCCGCGTTGAAAGGACTTCTCACGCCACACCTCGCCGAGTCGGTCAACTTCGTGAACGCCGAATCGGTCGCGCAGAACCGCGGGATCGCCATCAGCTCGACGACGCATCCCGTGCCGCACGACTACACGAACCTGATCACCTTTCGCGCCGGATCGGGTGCCGAAGAGATGTGCGTCTCCGGTACTCTTTTTAGTGAAAAGAATCAACGCATTGTTTCGGTGAACAATTTTCGTGTTGAATTCAAGCCGGAAGGACACCTGATCTACATCATCAACAAAGATGTGCCCGGTGTCGTCGGCAAAGTCGGCACGCTCCTCGGCGACCGCGAGATCAACATCGCCGAGTACAACCTGGCGCGCACCGGAAGCGGCGGCAAGGCCATGGCCATTATCACCGTCGATTCGCCGCTGGACACCGACACGCTGAACTTCCTGCGCTCGTATCGCGAGATGGTGGAAGTACGTCAGGTGCGCTTGTAGTTCGCCGTTACAATTGTCACCAGGAATGCAGTACCGCATCCTGGGCCGCACGGGCATCCGAGTCAGCGAGATCGGCTTCGGAGCATGGGCCATTGGCGGGACTGCCGAAGCCTCTGGCATGCCTCTGGGCTGGGGCAAGAGCAACGACGACGATTCGCTCACGGCAATCCGAAGAGCGCGCGACCTCGGCGTCACCTTCTTCGACACTGCCGACAGCTACGGGTTCGGTCGCAGCGAATCGCTCCTCGGCATCGTTCTCTCACGAAAAAGGCAGGAGGTCGTCATCGCCACGAAGGTCGGCGTGGTGCGCACGTCCACCGGCGAGCTGCGCAAAGACTTTTCCCGCAAGCACATCTTTCACGCCGTGGACGGATCGCTGAAGCGGCTTCGCTCTGATTACATCGATGTCTATCAGATGCACAATCCTACGGTCGACGATCTGCGACGCGGAGAGATCCAGGAAGCGATGGATGTTCTGCAGGACGCCGGGAAGATCCGCTTCTGGGGCGTTTCGATCTCGACCGTCGAGGAAGGTCTCGAGATCGTGAAGCGCGGATGGGGACACTCCATCCAGGTGCTCTACAACGTCCTGAACCAGGCGCCGGCCTCTGAACTTCTGCCCATGGCGAAGGAGCGTGGCTTCGGTGTGATCGCCCGCGTGCCGCTCGCGTCAGGACTGCTGACGGGCAAATATCGCGAAGGAACTGTCTTCTCCGCCGATGACGTTCGTCAAAGCTTCCTGACGTCCCGACGACTGACGGAAGCGACGCAGCGAGTCGATGAGGTCAAGGCGATCATCGGCGGCGCGGCGCGCAACATCGCCGAAGGTGCGCTTCGGTTCGTCCTCGCCCACGACGCTGTGTCGACGGTGATCCCCGGCGCGCGCAATGCGCGTCAGGTTGAGTCAAACGTGGCTGCCACGGAGGCGACGCTACCCGCCGATGTCACTGAAAAGTTGCGCGCTCGTCTCGGCGATTACAACTTCTATCAGCGCCACAACATCAGGATCTGATCAGTCGAGCGACAGAAGTCGTGCCGTGTTGCGGCCGCGGATCTTCTCACGGTCGTCCTCTGAGATATCGAGAGCAGAGATGCTGTCGAGCATTCGCCGCAGGCTGCCGATCTGATGCGGGTAGTCGCTGCCAGCGAGAATGTGATCGGCGCCGGCGAACTCGATCGCCAGTCGCAGAGCGCCAACGTCGAAGTTGACCGAGTCGTAGTAGAACTCTTTGAGATAGCTGCTCGGCAGACGATCGATGTTGGCGCGGCATTCCTTGAACGCGAGGAAACCGCGATCGAGCCGTTCGACGATGTACGGAATCGCGCCGCCGAGGTGGCCGAGGACCCATTTGATCCGGGGGAAACGGGAGACGACGCCGCTGAAGACGAGGCTCGCCGCGGCGAGGGTCGTGTCGAGTGGAAAGCCTACGAGCGGCATCAGCCAGAACTCCTTCATCGCTTCGACACCAACCGGCGACGTCGGATGGATGTGGATCACGGCGCCGAGATCGTTCGCGGTCTCCCACACCGGCCAGAATCGCTGATCGCTGAGCGCGACGCCATTGATGTTGCTGAAGACCATCGCCCCGGCGAAGCGAAGCTGACGGCACGCGCGCTCCAACTCCTTCGCGGATGCTTGCGGATCGGAAAGAGGCAGCGTGGCCATCGCCACGTAACGACCGCGATGACTGTTCACGATCTCCGCGAAGCCGTCATTGACCAGTCGCGCGAGTCGCACCGCCGTCTTCGGCTCTTCGACATGGGTGCCCGGTGTCGTGAGGCTCAGCACCTGAGTGTCGACTCCAAACTCATCGAGCACGCTGGTGCGGTAAGCGATGTCGCGATGACCGCGAACGGCGATGTTGTAATCGCCGGGATAGTGAAGCCGCGGATTCCCTTCCTCATCGATCGTGATCTTCACGCAACTCTCGCCGGCACGAAGCGCGTCGAGATATTCGGCGGGATAGAAGTGATTGTGAAAATCAATGACCGGCATCGGCGACGGCTCCTTGTCTCCGCGTCCAGATGAAGTAGACGGGCAGACCTGCGGCGACGAGAAGCAATCCTATCGCGCTCTCCATCGGCTCGACCACGATCTGGTTGATGACGATCGCCAGCGCGGAAACGATGAAGACGATGGGCACGAATGCGAATGTCCGGTATGCCGGGGCGTAATCGGCACGGCGCCGGAGAATGAATACTCCCGCCGCCATCAACGCGAAGAAAATCCACTCCGTGTACACGACGCGCGTGAAGAGCGCGCGGTAACTTCCGGTCGCGACGAGAATCGACGACCACACCGCCTGCAAGACGATCGCGAGGTGCGGCGTTCGAAATCGCGGATGAATCGCGCCGATCCGGCGAAACAGCAGGCCGTCCTGCGCCATCGCGTAGTAGACACGCGGACCGGCGAGGATGACGCCGGCCAGCGCGCCGAGGGCGGAGACGATGACGAGTAGAGAAACGAGCGTAGCGCCGCGCGGTCCGGCCACCGCGGTCGCGACGTCAGCGGCGATCCGCTGCGATGCGATGACGCGGTCGAGCGGCAGCACATGAAGATACGCGGCGTTCAATCCGAGGTAGCAGGCGGTGACGATGAGGATTCCGAGGAGCAGGGCGCGGGGAATCGTCTTTTCGGGCGCGCGGGTCTCTTCCGCCGTGTACGTCACCATGTGCCATCCACCGTAGGCGAAGAGTCCTGCCGATAGCGCCAGGATGAAATCGCGAAGCCGGAACGGCATCGACTGCGCGGAATGAGCGCCCGGCGCCTGAGTCATGATGATCAGCAGGACTGCGATCGCTGCAACTTTCGCGATCGTGAAAAAGGTCTGCAGCGCGCTTCCCTGTCGCACGCCGATGTAGTTGATCGCCGAGAGGATCGCGATCGCGGCGATGGCCACGCTGCGAACATCGGCGAGCGGGATGAAGAAGCCGACATATCGCGCCACGACGACAGCGATCGCCGCGACGATCCCGGAGTGCATGCTCCAGAACATCGCCCAGCCCCACAGGAAGCCAGCCGCCGGCGACCACGCTTCTTTCAGAAAGACGTAGACTCCGCCGGTACGCGGGAATGCGGAAGAGAGCTCAGCACAGACGAGCGCGCCGAAGAGAGTCAGCACTCCGGCCAGTAACCAGACCAGCAGAATGCCGCGCTCATCGGGTACGCGACGGCTGATCTCTGACGGCTGAACGAAGATCGATGCGCCGATGATGATGCCTGCCACGATCGCCGTGGCGCGCACCAGACCGATGGAGCGGGTTAGGGTCAGGTCTTCAATTTTCACTTTTTTCTACCGCCTGAAGAAAAAAACTGAAAATTGAAGACCTGACCCCAAAGCGTACGGAAGACAGTTAAGCACGCTTGCGTTGTAGCCTCGAATGCCTTCGCGCACGATCGCCATTCGCGGCGCCCGCACGCACAATCTCAAGAACGTTTCCGTCGAGATCCCGCAGCGCCAGCTCACGGTTCTGACCGGTCCGTCCGGCTCGGGAAAGTCGTCGCTCGCCTTCAATACGCTCTACGCGGAAGGCCAGAGGCGCTTCGTCGAGTCGATGTCGACCTATGTCCGGCAGTTCCTCGAACGGATCGACCGGCCCGACGTCGACGAGATCGAAGGCATTCTGCCGGCCATTGCCATCGAACAGAAGAACTCCGTGAAGAACGCCCGTTCGACAGTGGCGACCGCGACCGAGCTCGCCGACCACATCCGTCTGTTCATGACCTACTGCGGTGAGACGTGGTGTCCCGACTGCGGCATCCTCGTGCGCAAAGAGACGCCGGAGTCGATTACAGCGTCTATCGCCGACTCGTTGAACGACAAGAAGGTGGTTGTGCTGGCGCCGATCTTCTTCGATGCCATGAACCGCGTGGAAGTGCTCAAGCAGCTCATGAAAGGCGGCTTCTTCCGCGCCTGGATCGACGGGGCGATCGCCGATCTCAAGGAAGTCGACACCTCCGGCTTCACATCGCTGGAACTCGTGATCACGCGCATGCGTGTCGACAGCGAGCGTTCGACTCAAGTGACGGAAGCGATCGAGCAGGCCTTCGAGTTGTCGAAAGGCACCGTGAACGTGCTGGAGGAATCGCCCGACGGCTGGATCAGCCATCGATTCACCGCCCGCTTCGCGTGCAACAAATGCGGCACCGAATTCGTTGAGCCGACGCCGCATCTCTTCTCATTCAACTCGCCTCTCGGTGCGTGCACACAATGTCAGGGCTACGGCCGGATCATCGGCATCGACATGGAGAAGGTGATCCCGAACCGCAGGCTGCGTCTCGATGAGCTGCCGATTGCGCCATGGAACTCACCCGGTTACGAAGACTGCTATGAGGATCTCGGGAAAGCGGCGAAGAAATACAACCTTCGCCTCGACGTCCCGATCGATCAGCTCACGACCACAGAATGGGAGCTGCTCTACAACGGCCGCGGCAAGTGGTATGGCATCAAGGGCTTCTTCGACTGGCTGGAGACGAAGAAGTACAAGATTCATGTTCGCGTGAAGCTGGCGAAGTACCGGAGTTACGAGCCGTGCCCGCATTGCCACGGCTCGCGGCTCAAGACCGCTGCGGCAAACGTGAAGTTCCGCGACCTCACGGTCGCCGATCTCTTCGCCATGAACGTGAAGAGCGCACGCCGTTTCTGGGAGTACCTGCCGATGTCGAAGCAGGAAGAGGCGATCGCCGGTCACCTCCGCCGCGAGATCGTGAATCGTCTCGTCTATCTCGACGAAGTGGGACTCTCGTATCTCACGCTGGATCGACAGACGCGAACGCTGTCCGGTGGCGAAGCGCAGCGCATCAACCTCGCTGCGGCTCTCGGCAGCTCGCTGACGGAGACGATGTATGTGATCGACGAACCGACGGTGGGTCTGCACGCGCGCGATAGCGAACGATTGCTCGCCGTCCTCCGCCGTCTGCGCAACGCCGGCAACACCGTCATCGTAGTCGAACATGACCCCACGATCATCGCTGGAGCCGATCACACGGTCGAGCTCGGGCCGGGTGCGGGCGAATACGGCGGACAGGTGATGTATGAAGGCAAGCCGAAGGCCTTGGAGTGCGGCAGCTCGCTGCCGCCATCCGACTGCGGCGGCAAGCCGCCGCACTCCATAAAAATCCGTGGCGCCCGCGAGCACAACCTGAAGAACGTCGACGTTTCCATTCCCCTCGGGCAACTCGTCGCCGTCACCGGCGTCTCCGGCTCCGGCAAATCGACGCTGATTCGCAACTGCCTCTACAACCGCTACCAGCGAGAATTCCGCGGCGTCAGCGGTATCGACGTCGGCAAAGTCGATTCGATCGAGGGCAGCGATCTGATTTACGACATGCAGTTCGTCGATCAGTCACCGATCGGCCGCTCGACACGCTCGAATCCCGCCACTTATGTCAAAGCGTGGGACGAGATTCGCAAGATCCTTTCGGAGACGACGGCGGCGAAGCTCAACGGCGTCACCGCGGGCATGTTCTCGTTCAACACTGCCGGCGGCCGATGTGACGCGTGTGAAGGCGCCGGCACAGTGATGATCGACATGCAGTTCCTCGCCGACGTGGAAGTCCTCTGCGACAAATGCGGCGGGAAGCGTTTCAGCGATCAGGTGCTGAAGGTTACGTACAAAGGCAAGAACGTCGACGCGATTCTGAAGATGACCGTGGATGAAGCGAGGAAGTTCTTCGTCGACAAACGACCGCTTCTCCGCAAGCTCGACGCGCTACGCTCGGTCGGCCTCGGATACCTGCGATTGGGCCAATCGACGGATTCGCTTTCGGGCGGGGAGGCGCAGCGGCTCAAGCTCGCTTCATTCCTCTGCGAAAACGCGAAGAGTGACGCACGGCGGCTGTTCCTCTTCGATGAGCCGACTACCGGCCTTCATCACACCGACGTGCAACAGTTGATCAAGACCTTCCGCGACCTCATCGATCGTGGCAACTCGGTCGTCGTGATCGAGCACAACGTACAGTTCATCGAGTCTGCAGACTGGGTGATCGATCTTGGACCGGAAGGAGGCGATCTGGGCGGCGAGGTCGTGGCTGTTGGCACGCCGGCCGAAATCGCAGCGAACGAACGAAGCATTACAGGAAAGTATCTCGATGGATCAGCCCGAACCACTTCCGAAGCCGGGACCGAACGACTGGCTCGCGAATCATCCTGAGGCGGGACAGAATTTCGAAGAGTTCGTGGCGTCGCGTCCGAACCGTCCCGACAAACAGCGGAACGCGATCTACCTTCAGCCTCTCGGCGATTTCACTTCTGTGGCCAGTCCATCCCTGGCGCTTCTCCAGCAATTCGCGTCGGCGTTCTTCATGCTGCCGGTGAAAATCCTCGGCGCGCTCGATATCGAAAAGGAAAAGATCACATCGCGCCGCAATTCCGCATCGGGTCAGCGACAACTTCTCACCGGCGACATCCTCGAGCTCCTCAAGCATCGCGTTCCCACCGATGCGTTCTGCGTGATCGCCGCGTCCATGATCGATCTTTATCCAGACCCGTCCTGGAACTTCGTGTTCGGACAGGCTTCGTTGCGCGAGCGTGTCGGTGTTTACAGCTTCGCGCGCTATGTCGCCGATGACCCGAAACTCGTCCTGCGACGAAGCTGCAAGGTGCTCGCGCACGAGACATCGCACATGTTCGGCGTCGCGCACTGCATCTTCTACCGCTGCATCATGAACGGCTCGAATCACCTCGCCGAGAGCGACGCGCGGCCGATGCACCTTTGTCCCATCGATCTGCGCAAGCTGCAGTGGAGCGTCGGGTTCGATGTGGAACGTCGCGCACGATTGCTCCAGCCGATCATCGATCGAGTGGGCTGACGCCGCTGGCGATGAGATGGACGACGCGCAGCGGCTCGGGCATGTAGCCGTTTACGGCGTGTCGCTCGAGAATCACCGTGGCCTCGTCTTTCGTGAGACCGACGCGTTGTACCCACACTCCGCGAACGCGCTCCATCGCGCCCAGCCGTTCGATGATGTTCCATTTGCGAGCGCCGCCGCGAATACGCAGCGTCAGTGTGTCGCGGATCGCAGCGAGACCGGGCTCGCGCTTCGCCACGACCAGGATCGGCAGATCGGTCGCGGCATGCAGCTCGAAGACATCGACGACATTGAAGCCGGCGACGGCGATTCCCTGCAGCATGATGAGCTGCAGGTGCTGGACGAAGCGCGACTCGAAGATCATGCGCGCCATGACGGCCGCGGAGTTCGCGCCGTCTCGCCGGACCCGCCCCGCCACGACACCATCGAGCCTCGCTCCGGCGAAGACCGCGCCAATCAGGCCGACGTCACCGGTATGTTCACGCTCGAAGGCGCAGTCGTCGAAGGCGATCACGTGGGCGAAGCGGCGCCAGGCCATGGGCTAGGGACAAAGTAACCCATCTGCCACATCGGCGCGCATTACAATGGCGCATCCCTTTTGCATAGAGGAGCTTCGATGAGTACCGTTCAGCAGCTTCCGCAAGAGTATCCCGACATCGTCGGCTTCAAACCCGAAGAGCCGACGTTCGAGCCATACATCCCTGCGCAGACCGAATTGCGCGAGCTCACACCCGTCCCCGTCGTGATGGGAACGATTCTCGGCATGATCTTCGGCGCGTCCTCGCTCTACCTCGTGCTGAAAGTCGGCCTCACGGTGAGCGCTTCGATCCCCGTCGCGGTCATCGCGATCACGCTCTTCCGCATCCTCTCGAAGCTCGGCGCGCGCGACGCCACGATTCTCGAGACCAACGTCGTGCAGACAGCCGGCTCCGCCGGTGAATCGATCGCCTTCGGCGTCGGCGTCACAATGCCGGCCATCCTGATCCTCGGTTTCGATCTCGAGTTCACACGCGTGATGCTCGTGGCCGTCCTCGGCGGCTTGCTCGGCATTCTCATGATGATTCCTCTGCGGCGCGCATTGATCGTCGCCCAGCACGGACTACTGAAATACCCCGAAGGGACAGCATGCGCCGAGGTGTTGAAGGCTGGCGCGTCACAGGAGTCGCGCGACGCCGCGTCGGAGGAGGCGAAACGCGAGCAGGAAGCGCTCGGCGGTGCCGCCACGAGCGCAAAGACGATCTTCACGGGATTCGGCATCGGCATCATCTACAAGACGGCGATGGTCGCGTTCCGAACCTGGAAGGACACGCCGGAAAAAGTGTTCGGAGCGCCGTTCGCCGCCGGATCGGTGGCCGCGGAAATCTCGCCCGAGCTGCTCGGCGTCGGCTACATCATCGGACCGCGCATCGCCGGCATCATGTGCGCCGGCGGCGTGCTCGCGTATCTCGTCCTCATCCCGATGATTCACTACTTCGGCGCGAGCCTCACGACGCCGCTGCCACCGGGAACGACCTTGATCAAGGACATGAGTCCTGGCCAGATTCGCAATGCCTATGTTCTCTACATCGGCGCCGGCGCAGTCGCCGCCGGCGGCATCATCAGCGTCTTCAAGTCGCTGCCGATGATCTGGCACGGCATCAAGGGTGGCATGCGCGACGTATCCGCCTCGCGCGCCGGTGAGGGAGAACGCGCCGCGGTTCCAAGGACCGACCGCGATCTTCCGATCAAAGTCGTCCTCATCGGAATCATCGCGCTGGTCGTCGTCATCGCTTTCTCCAGCCCGCTCTATGTCGGCGGAACAGGTTTCGGCGCGCGTCTCGCCGCGGCGGTTCTGATCATCATCTTTGGTTTTCTCTTCGTCACAGTCTCATCGCGTCTGACCGGCGAAGTGGGGTCGACGTCGAATCCGATCTCGGGCATGACTGTAGCGACATTGCTTCTGACATGCCTCGTCTTCGTTGTTCTCGGATGGACAGGAAGCAACTACTTCGTGACAGCGCTCTCGATCGGCGGCATCGTCTGCATCGCGTCATCGAATGGCGGCACGACGTCGCAGGACCTCAAGACCGGCTTTCTCGTCGGATCGACTCCGCGTTCGCAGCAGATCGCGATCCTCATCGGTGCGCTCGCGTCGGCGATCGTTCTCGGACCGATTCTGCTGAAACTGAACGACGCCGGCTCGGTTTACGTCCCTGTCGGAAGTGCGGCGCAAGGCCTCACTGCCGGTTCCGTACAGCCGGGTGAAATCGCCAGGCCGAGCGAATTTCATGGCCGTACCACCGTAAAGGGCTTTTTGCCGAATGGCGGAAGAGATACGAAGGAATACAACGTATGGTTCCGCCAGGATCCATCCGGTGGTAACGCGGAAAAGTACCTCGTCGATGATGCCGGCAAACCGGTCTACTATGTCGATCCCGGCATCAACGGCACAATCCGCAAACTCCCGAACGGACAGGACGTGCCGAAGTTCGACGCGCCGAAAGCGACGCTGATGTCGTACATCATCAAAGGCATCCTCGGCAGCAAATTGCCGTGGGGACTCGTGCTCCTCGGCGCGATGATCGCAATCGTTCTCGAGCTGGCGAGCATTCCCTCGCTCGCATTTGCCGTCGGCGTTTACCTGCCGCTGTCGTCGACGTCGCCGATCCTCGCCGGCGGCCTGATTCGGTGGGCAGTCGATCGGTGGATTCGCGGAAGGAAGTTCGCCGGTCGCCCACTCACCGAAGAACAACTCGTCGCCGAGGGCGATAAGAGTCCAGGGGTGTTGATGGCTTCGGGGTATATCGCCGGAGGCGCGATCGCGGGAATCATCATCGCCTTCATGGCCGGCGTGCCGTTCATGGCCGGATTCAACAAGCGGATCGAAGAGTTCTCGAGCCACAACCCGTTCTATTCATCGGATCTGCTGGCGCTGGCTCCCTTCGCGGCCCTGATCATCGTTTTGTATCTGACGGGGCGGGAGAAGATACTCGCACACCGGCAGGTCGAAGGCTGACCAGCGAAAAGTCGAGAATTTCTCAACCGAATCTGACAGATTGACCGGGGGCGGAGTGTATCTTTGCTGACAGCAATGAACACCTTCTGCCTTGGCGTGATCGTGGTCGTTGCGGGCATCATTGCCCTCGTCCGGATCACCAGCCTTCAGCGCCTCCTCGAACAACTTTCCAAAGAAGTCGAGCAACTCCGCCTGGAGCTCGGTGCGTTCAAACGCGAAGTTCGCGGGCGGACGAAGATGGCGCCGGAGCCGGCGCCCGCGGCAGAGCCGCAACCTGAGCCCACCGTTGTTGAACCAGCTCCTGTTGTGTCAGCACCAATGCCCGTGCCCGCAGCTCCGCCGATCGCTGCGCGCGAGGTCGAAGCACCGCCGGCGCCCCCACCTCCACCACCCCCGCCACCACCCCAAGTGGCGATTCCGCCGGCGCCTCCTCCTCCCCCCCGTTCCTTCGACTGGGAGAGTCTCGTCGGCGTGAAGCTCTTCTCATGGATCGCCGGCATCTCGCTGGTGCTCGCGGCAGTGTTCTTCCTGAAGTATTCCGTCGAGCATGGCTGGCTCAGCCCAACGATCCGAGCTGCACTCGGACTGATCACCGGAACAGCGCTCCTCGTCGTCTGCGAGCTGCGTGTCGCGCGCGGCTACACGGCCACCGCAAACGCGCTGCACGGAGCCGGCATTGCGATTCTGTACTCCACGCTCTTTGCGACGTATGCGTTGTGGCATCTCCTTCCGGGAGGCGTTGTATTCGCGCTGATGCTCGTCGTCACTGCCGTCGCGGTGATGCTGTCGATCCGGCGCGACTCGGTGTTCATCGCACTCCTCGGGTTGATGGGTGGCTTTGCGACTCCGGCGCTGCTCTCCACCGGCGAAAACAGGCCGATCGGCCTCTTCTCGTATCTCCTGCTGCTCAACGCCGGCCTGGCCTGGGTGGCATTTCGAAAAGGATGGCCGCTACTCACGATCGGCAGCCTGCTCTTCACGGTGTTCTATCAGTGGGCGTGGATCGGTAAGTTTCTCACCGCGTCGCAATTGCCCCTCGCGGCGACGATCTTCGGTGTGTTTGCCATCGCCGGCACAAGCGCGTTGTGGCTTCGAGGAGGTTTGGGCGCAGACGCGAAGCGTCCGACGTTCAACAAGGTGGCGATCGTCAG
This sequence comes from Thermoanaerobaculia bacterium, assembly GCA_036506455.1. Lineage (GTDB taxonomy): Bacteria > Acidobacteriota > Thermoanaerobaculia > Gp7-AA8 > Gp7-AA8 > DASVHS01. The sequence continues at coordinate 21,639 of DASXRT010000089.1, read as the reverse complement.
CGCGATCCTCCCGCTGGCGTTTGCGGTTTACGGGTCGGCGGTTCCTGCTTACGGCGCGCGCTACAACGTGCTCTTCACGTTCCTGCTCATGATGACTGCCGGGCTCGCCGCCATTGCGATGATGCGCGGGCCGCAATGGCTCCATGCCCTCGGTGGCGTGGCCACGCTTCTGACTTTCATCATCTGGTCCGCGGTTTCGTATACGCCGGCAGCATTTCCCGCGGTGCTGGTGTGGATCGCGGTGTTTGTCGTGCTGTATCTCGGCGTCGGCCTGCAGTTGCAGACACCCGCTGTGCTTACGGCCGGCATGCTCTTCTTCATGTTTCCGCTGCTCACCGGCACCGAATCGGCGACGGCGTCGCCGCTGATTCTCTTTGCGACGCTCTTCATTCTTCTGGCTCTCACTGCTTCATTCGCGATTTACCGCCGTAGCGGTGCCGTCTACTTCGTCGCAGCGTTATTCACGATCATCGCGGAGGCCGTGTGGTCGGGGAAATACCTGACGCCGGAGCGGCTGCACTCCGCTCTTCTCATCTACGGCACGTTCGCGTTGCTCTTCCTCGGCGTTCCTGTCGTGGCGCGGCGGCTCGGCCGCACGCTCGCAGCAGATGGAACGGCGGTGGTCGTCATTCTCTCGCTCGCGGTTCTCTTCTTCCTGACCGGCCATTCGATCGCGTCATTCTCGTTGTGGGGACTCGCTCTATTGCTCGGCGTGCTTCTGGTCGGAACCTTCATCGAGGCCAGTGCATCGTCCCGCCCATGGCTGGCGGCAGTGGCGATCGTTCTCGGATGGCTCGTTCTTGCCTCGTGGTGGGAGGCCGCACCCTTGGTGGCCGGTCTGATCCCGGCGCTCTTTGTCGTGGCGATGTTCGCTGTGATCGCGCTTCTTGGAGTGGCATGGTCGGCGCGACACGATGAAGCCGCCGGATTCGCGCCGGCTGCGCAACTCGTGCAGGTCGGATATCTGTTCCTGATGTTCGTCGCTGCGCATCGCGAGCTGTCATTTCCGCCGTGGCCCCTGTTCGCGGTCCTGGTGATCCTGAATCTCGCGATCGGCACCGCTGCGCTCTACCTGTCGCGCGGATCACTGCTCATCGGCGCCGCGATCGGATCCCAAATCGTTCTCGCAATCTGGAGCTCGGGCGCCGCAATCGAGCCGTGGACCAACATCGCGCTCCTCGCGACAGTCATCGTCGCAGCGTACGCGGTCACCTGGTACGTCCTCGCGCGCCGAACGAACTCCGCCAGCGAGCAACAATTTCTTTGGGCGGCGATCCTCGGCCTCTTTGCGGCGCATGTCGTGGCGATGGTCGCGGGAGGTACTCCGCTGGAACATGTGTTCGGGCCCTTGCTCACTGCGCACGCGGTGATCGCACTGGCGATACTCGCTCTGGCCTGGTTCACCGAGCGGCACGAGATCGTGATGATCGACGTCGCCTTGACCGGCATCGCGACCGCAGTCGCCCGACTCGATTCACCGTCGCGCGAGTTCACATTCGCAGCTTTCTTCTATGCGATGTTTGTCGCCTATCCGCTGCTATTGGGCGAGCGAGCGAAACGCCGGTTCGAGCCGTACCTCGCCGCGGTTCTGGCGAGCGTGCCATTCTTCTTCGTTGCCCGCGACGCAATGCTCGACGCCGGTCTCGATTGGTGCATCGGCATTCTGCCCGTCGGCCAGGCGATCCTCATGATGATTCTCGTTTTCAGCCTGCTCCGGATCGAAAAGCCCGGAGCGCGGGAGATGGCTCGTCTGGCGACGGTTGCGGCGGCAGCGCTCGCGTTCATCACCGTCGCGATTCCACTGCAGCTCGACAAGCAATGGATCACTCTCGGCTGGGCACTCGAAGGCGCTGCTCTCGTCTGGCTCTTCCAGCGCATTCCGCACCGCGGGCTTCTCGTGTGGGCCGTGGCGCTGCTCTCGATCGTATTCGTACGCCTGATATTCAATCCTGCGGTGTTCTCGTACCACGCGGCCAGCCACATGCCGGTCTTCAACTGGTACCTCTATACGTATCTCGTTTCTGCAGCCGCATTCTTCGTCGCGGCGTACCTCTGGCCGCGCGATATTCGCGGCGGCATGGCCGCGGCCAATGTCGGCGGAACGATCATCCTGTTTGTCGGGATGAATATCGAGATCGCCGACTTCTACTCGCACGGCCCGAATCTCACCTTCAACTTTTTCTCGTCGTCACTCGCGCAGGACTTGACGTACACGATCGGTTGGGCGTTGTTCGCGGTGGCGATGTTGATCGCCGGTATCGTTTTTCACACACGATCCGCGCGAGTGGCGGCACTGCTACTGCTGGTCGTGACGATCCTGAAGTGTTTCCTGCATGACCTGCCGCGGTTGGGTGGCTTATATCGCGTCGGTTCCCTTCTTGGGCTGGCCGTCTCACTCGTGCTCGTCGGCATCCTTCTCCAGAAGTTCGTCATGACCAAGCGGGCGCCGCCTGTTGAGGAGACGGTGTGAAGGAAGTGGCTCTCGGTGTCGCGTTGGTGGTGATCGCTGCTACGATCGAGGCGCAGTCGTTTCAGCACGAACGGCTCGTTACGCCAACTGCGAAGGGAGCGAATCGTCTCGACGTCGATGAATCGCTGCTCGCCGGAGGCGCTCCCGATCTGCACGACTTGCGTTTCGTCGATAACACCGGCCGCGAGATCGGCTATCTGATGATTCAACCACGGTCGCGCGAGCCGCGATGGACAGCAGCGACGCCATTGCCCATCGCTCCGACGAAAACAACGAGCGGCTTCGAAGCCGACCTGGGTGCCATTCGCGATGTCGATCGCCTTCGTTTCGGTGGTGTGAGGCCGCCGTACCTCAAACACGTCACTCTCGAAGGCGGCGGAGATCGTTCTCACTGGACGATGCTCGCGGATACGACCGTGTTCGATCTTCCCGATCAGCAGCTTCGCCGGCCCGAGATCGCTTTCTCTGCAGGCGAATACCGTTACTTTCGAGTCACGTGGGACGATCGTTCCAGTGCGCAAGTATCCGCCGTCTCCACCGTCCAAGTGAGACTGCATGACGCGGTCGCTCCGCGGGAACGGCTGCGCGCGTCGATGCCGTTTCGCAAATTGCCGAGCGAGCCGGGGAAGAGCCGTTATCGAATCAATCTTCCCGCGCCGCGTCTTCCTGTCGAGGCGCTGGAGGTTGAGGTTGCGGATGGCGATGTGTTTCGAGCGGCGCGTGTGACAGAGCCACAGCTCACCAGCGGCGCGATCACACCTGGTGTTCTCGGCGCATCGCAACTACGGCGCGCGGTCCGTGACGGATTCGTCGCTGCGGAGATGAATGTACCGATCACTACGCCTTCGGGCCGTGAGCTGGACCTTGTCATCGACGATGGTGCGAATCCCCCGCTGCCGATCACTGCGATCGTCGCGAGGTTTTCGCCGCAGCCGTGGATCTACTTCGAGTCTCCTGACGGTTCGCCGCTCATCGCGCGCTACGGGAATCCGCGTCTGTCACGGCCGCAATACGATCTCGAGGCGGCGCGGCAATTCGTTGGTCGCAGAGCGATCGCTCACGCGCGGTGGGCAAGCCCACCGAAACAAGCCGTCACTGTCAACGAGACGTTGGTTCCCCCACCGCTTCCCGCGCTAGCTGCGAAGATCGATCGAGCATCCTTCCGCTACGCGCGGCCGCTGGAAACTGCAATGACCGGCCTCATGGTCCTGCCACTCGATGTCGATGTCCTCGCACGCAGTCACGATCTCGCCGACGTTCGTATCACCAACGCCACGTCGCATCAGGTGCCCTACATCGTCGAACATCGCGACGAGCCGCTGAAAATCAATCTCGCAATTCCGCAACGAGGCGAGAGCGAACGCGGCGTGTCGCGCTATCACCTTCGATTGCCGTACGAGACACTGCCGGCCGGAGGAAGAGTTGTCGTCACGACGCCGGGAAGAGTCTTCGAGCGAAACGTCCGACTCGTTCGGACCGCCGATGAGCGCCGAGGACGCGAAGAATCCGAGATCGCGCAGGCTCAGTGGCGCAACGACGATCCCGAGAGGGCCGCTGCGCCGCTTGTCTTTGATGTCGCGTTGTACGGCACGCCGGCGATCGATGTTCTCGTCCACGAAGGCGACAACGCTCCGCTGCCGATCACAGCGATCGAGATCCTGCTGCCGTCTTACGCGCTGCGATTCGAGCATCCCGGTGGCGCGCTCACGTTGCTCTACGGCAACCGCAGCGCCAACGCGCCGCGATACGACCTCGCGCTGCTCGCGCCGAGAATTCTGACCGAGCCGGCGCGAGAGATCGGTATGAGCAAGCCGCCCGGGCTTGGGGCATCGGACGATCGACCGGAGACAAAGTACTTCTGGATCGCCATCGCGGTCGCGGCGATCGTCCTGCTGCTTCTGTTCGCGAGATTGATCGCGCCAGCGATGCGCGAGAAGCGAGAAGCCTGATCAGCGCTGAAAGAAGCGCGCTCGCTCGGCGAGACACCACGTGCGCGCAATTCGCTGCGCCGACCAGCGCGGGAACGCGCGCGACACGGCCACATGCGTAAGCACGGCCGCATTGAGCAGCGCAACAATCGTCACGGAATGCGCGCGGTCAAACGTCGGAACATGTGTGTACGGCCAGCGGACGAACAGCCAGTCGACGCCGATGAGAAGAATGAGCTGTGCGGCATCGCGAAGAATAGCGCGCCGGCGCGCTCGCCTGATCGCTCGGCGCGAGTCGAATACTGCGACCGGCGGACAGTCGTCGTCCGCGCTGATGCCGGGTAGCAGGTCTTTCTTCGCCATTGTGCTGATTTCGACACTCAGGCGAGGAGAGAAATTCCAAATAACCCATCAGCGAAGCGCCGGGCCCACAGTCGCGTCCGTCACCTCATCCGTATCGTCTGCGCGATGTAGTTCCCCGCCGAATCGCGGAATGCCTTGACCAGCACGTTGTCGTTTACATTCAGCTTCTCCGCCGTCGTGTAACCGCCGCTCTTCGTCCGCACCGCGAAATCCTCGGTCACGTAAAGCGAGATCGTTCGCCCCGTCCGATCTTTGATCGCGAGATTCGCGGCCGTCTGCAGCGATTCGGTCACCGTACCGGAGATCGTCACCGTGGCGAACTCGGTCGGGTATTCACCGGTGGCTTGGGTATCTCGCGGTGGTGAGAACACGTCCTCGTTGAAGCGCACCGTCGACGCCATGAAAACGTCGGAGCTGCTGCCGTAACTGCCACTGATATCGACGCGGTCGCCGACCTGCAGATCGGCGGCTCGGACGCGGCGGCCGGTCGCGTCATAAGCGCGACTCATGTCGACGCGAACTTCGCCGCGACCGGTATCCACGCGTGCGACATCGGCCGTTCGATCGATGCTCGTCACGCGCCCCGTCACAGATGACACGCGCGCGCCTCCACCCTCCTGCACGCTTTGCAAGACCTCGATGCTGCGCGCGCGGATCTCGCGGTCGCTCGACGCATTCCCGTCCGATTCGACGCGGATGCGATCGCCTACCTCGAGATTTCCGACCTGATAGGTATCGTTGCGGTAGTAGACCGGCGTGTTCGACGACGTCCGGATGTTGAAGATCTCCCGACGGTCCGTCTCCACGACGATGCGGTTGTCCGATGCGTTGACCTGCCGCACAACCCCTTCGACGCGACCGTAGACGGTGGCCGTACTTCCGACAGTCGGCGTCGAGATACCGCCGCTCGGCGATCGCGTCTCGCCGACGCCGGTCTGCGGCGCCGCTACGGAGCGGCCGAGGAGCGTGATCTGGTCGGCGCGCACAACTCCGGCGGCTTTTCCGACGCCGCGAATCTCGAGTCGATCGCCTTGCCGGACATTCGCAAATCCCTTGCTGCCCGTGAAGATCTCCGGCTTCCCGTTGATCACATCGCCGAAGCCGTTGTATTGCGTCGATACCGAATCGGTCGCGACCGTGATCTGGCCATATCGATCTTCATCGGCTGAGAGCGTCAACTGGTTATGTCCTTCGTCAACATCGACGACAGTGCCGACGACGCTGCCGGAAACTCCTTCGACGATGTCTCCCGCCGAACGCCAGACAGAGCGGTACTGCCCGAAGACTGGTACGGTCAGCATAACCGCGACCAGGAAAAACGCATGTCGCCTCATCGGAACCTCCTGATGAGCCTTAGACGCGCAAAGAGCACGCCACGGTTACGCCGGCCTGCGCCAGACCTCACGGCCAGCGATGAATCCCTGAGAAACAGCGCGGTCGTCGCCCATGAAGATCAAACCGGCGAGAAGCTCCTCGATCGATGAGGCGCGTTCGCTCCGCAACTCGATGAGCGGCGTGGCTTTCAAATCGAGGACGAGGAAGTCGGCCGACTTGCCGCGCTCGAGGCTGCCAGTCTCTGTGTCGAGGGAGAGCGCGCGCGCCCCACCCAGCGTGGCCATGTACCAGAGGTGATATGGGCTGAGTGAGACGCCCTGCACCTGTTGCACTTTGTACGCATCGGCCATCGCCGTAAACATCGATGGAGTCGTTCCCGCGCCGATATCGGTGCCGAGGCCGACGATCACTCCCGCTTCGAGGACGCGATGGAGAGGGAAGAGGCCGCTGCCGAGAAATAGGTTCGAGTTCGGGCAATGAGCGATGCGCGACCGCCGGCGATTCAAAAGATCGAGCTCCTCCTCGGTCAGATGAACCCCATGAGCGAGAACAGTACGATCGCTGAGTAATCCGAAGTCGTCATACACGTCTGCGTACTCGGCTGCACGAAAGAGCTCATGCACCCACTCCACTTCATTCTTGTTCTCCGAGATGTGTGTCTGCACGTACACATCGGGGAACTCTTTCTTGAGCTGGCCGGCAACCTCGAGCAGCTCCGGAGTCGAGGTCGGGGCAAAGCGCGGCGTCACCGCGTAACGCAGCAGGCCGCGGTTATGCCACTTCTGAAGGAGCGCACGGCTTTGCTCGTATGAGTCGCGCGCCCGCTCGAGCAGAAATTCCGGCGCGTTGCGGTCCATCATCGTCTTGCCGATGATTCCGCGGAATCCGCTCTGCTCCGCCTCGGTAAAAAAGATGTCCGTGGCCTCGGCATGAATCGTCGAGAAGATCAGCGCGCAAAGTGTTCCGTTCCGCAGCAGCTCGGAAAAGAGAGCCTTCGCGACGCGGCGCGCGTGCTCGGGATCCGCAAACTTGGCTTCCGTCGGGAACGTGTAGCGATTGAGCCACTCGAGCAGATGTCCGCCGTACGAGCCGATCATCTCGAGCTGTGGCGCGTGAAGGTGCGTGTCGATGAAGCCGGGAGAGATCAGCGACCGGCGGCCGAGGTCGACGATGTCGCCGTGGGGATGTTGCGACCAGTCGCCGCAATCGGTGATGCGGCCGTCGTCGACTGCCAGATAGCCGTCGTCATAGGCGACGAAGCTCGACGCGATTCCTGTGGTGAAGGGATCCGAAACCGGCGTGAACACGCGCGCGCGGTAGATCTTCACGCGCGCATTTTACAGGCCGCCCTGCAGCTCCTCTTCCTCAGATGCCGGCGTGACCAGCTTCTCGAGCACAAGCGCCTGCTGCTTCGCGGTCATGACGCCCTCTTCGTCAGCGACAGTGATCTCGACCTTCTCGAGCGCTGAGCTGAGCGCGAGTGAGCTCTGGGCGACGCCTTCGAGGAAGGCGCTCTCCGAACTCGGCACCACAGCCGGATCCGCCTTGCGACGCGCGCGTTCCTCGGCATCGCGAAACGCCGGCTCGAACATCAGCAGCGTGCTCTCCAACTTCATGTAGAGCTCCGCGGTCGCACGTACATCCTGGAGGCAATACAACGCAATATCCTCATGGCGCCCGGCGCGGTACATCGTCTCCACCGATCGGCCGTCCATACCGTCAGCCTTCGAGCTGGCGATCCCGAACGACTTGCACGCGAGATCCAGGTTGAATCGCATCTGACGCGCGTTCACCGTGCCGTTGAAATTGAGCACTTCGCGCAGATCGCAGTTCGGATGGAAGCGATAGCGATTGCCGATAAGATCGCGCTTGGGCTGGAGGCCGTGAATCGCCGAGCGGATCATCAGGAACGGACCGTCGAATTGCCGGCCGTTGAACGAGATGAAGCGATCGCCCTTGTCGAGATAGTCCCAGAACTTCTCGAGGATCTGCTTCTCCGTTCCGCAGATCAGCGTGCGATTGCCGTCCTTGCGCGTGATCAGTTCGGTCTGGCCGGGAACTTCGTACATCGCGCAGGACTTTCCGGTCTCCGCGTTGACGACGCCGATGGCCACGATGCTGCCGGTGAATGGCGACAGCGCCCCTCGGCGCTTTTCTTCCTCGGCCTCTGCTTCGCTCTTGCCTTTGATCAGGTACTCGCGGACGTACGCATCATGATCTTCCCACGGCGTACCGACCGTCTCGATATCGATGACGAGCTTTTTCATGTTGGGATGTGGTTATTGTACGTTATGCGGCCGTCTTCAGCTTCTCCACGAGCTCTTTTACGGCCGCGGCCGACTTGTCCAGCGCGACCTTTTCATCGTTCGTCAGTTTGATCTCGATCACCTGTTCGAGTCCATTGCGGCCGAGCTTCACCGGCACTCCCACGAACAGGCCTGTGTAGCCGTACTCGCCCTGGAGATATGCGGCGCAGGGAAGAATCTTGCGCTTGTCTTTCAGAATCGCCTCGACCATTTCGACGGCCGCGGCGCCTGGCGCGTACCACGCTGACGTCTTCAGCAGGTTGACGATCTCCGCGCCGCCATTCCGGGTTCGATCCACGATCGCGTCGATCTTATCTTTGGACATCAACTCGGTGATCGGAATTCCAGCGACTGTAGAGTAGCGCGGCAGCGGCACCATCGTGTCGCCGTGGCCGCCGAGAACGAAGGCGTGCGTGTTCTCGACGGAGACATTGAGCTCCATGGCGATGAAGGTGCGCATGCGCGCGGAGTCGAGCACGCCGGCCATGCCGATGACGCGCTCACGGGGAAACTTCGAGACGCGCCGCGCGACTTCGCACATCGCGTCGAGCGGATTCGAGACCACGACGATGATGCAGTTCCGCGATCGGCGGACGATCTCCGTCGTCACCTGGCCGACGATCTCCTCATTTTTCCATAGGAGATCGTCGCGGCTCATGCCCGGCTTGCGAGGTAGACCGGCGGTGATGACGACGACGTCGGAGTTCTCCGTTCCGTCGTAGCTGTTCGTGCCGCGAAGGACGGAGTCGTACTTTTCCACGGGTGCCGTTTCCATCATGTCGAGCGCTTTTCCCTGCGGAACGCCTTCGATGATGTCGACGAGCACAACGTCAGCCAGCTCTTTGAGCGCGATGCCCTGCGCAACCGTCGCTCCGACGTTTCCGCCGCCGACGACCGTGACTTTCGTTTTCATACAATCCACCTCGCTGAAAGGCGCGCGGATTTTATCCCATGCTTTCCGACTTCACGGCCGTGGCCAACGCGATCTCACAGACGACGAAAAAGAGCGTGAAGGAGCGTCTCCTCGCCGATTACCTCGTCACGCTCGACGATGCTTCGCTCGAGCGCGCGGTCGTGTTTTTCTCGGGCTCACCATTTCCGCGCCGCGACGAACGCGTGACCGGCATCGGCGGCGCGGCGATCAGCGACGCCGTTGCCGAAGTGACCGGGCGCAGTCCCGATGAGATCTGGTCATCGTGGTCGAAGTATGGCGATGCGGGCGACACTGTCGCCGAGCATTTCCCGAACGATCCCACGCGAACGATCACGCTGTCCGAAGTCGGCGAGCACTTCGATCGCATCGCCGCGGCAGCGACACCGTCAGAGAAGAAAGCGGCCCTCGCCGATCTTCTGCGTAAGGTCGACGCGCAGGGCGCGCGCTTCATCGTCAAGATCCTGGGCGGAGAGCTGCGCATCGGTCTGCAGGAAGGCCTCGTGGAGTCGGCGATTGCGAAAACGTTCGGCCGCAAGCTCGAGCCGGTACGTCGCGCGAACATGTTCACCGGCGACATCGGCGCGACCGCGCTCCTGGCGAAGAGCGATGCGCTCGAGAGCGCGAAGATGTCGCTCTTTCATCCGTTCGCATTCATGCTGGCACAGCCGGAGGAAGATCCGGAGGAGATCGTGGCTGCTCTGGGCGCTGGCGCATTTGCCGACGACAAATACGACGGCATCCGCGCCCAGATTCACACGGGCGGCGGAGAGGTGCGCATCTACTCGCGCACGCTCGACAACGTCACGCACAGGTTTCCGGAGATCGAGGCGGCAGCGAAACGGCTCGGCCACAGCGTGATCCTCGACGGCGAGATCGTCGCGTTCAGCGATCGCATCCTGCCCTTCGCGATCATTCAGACCCGTCTCGGACGAAAAAAGATCAGCGAGAAGTTGTTGTCTGAAGCGCCGGTGGCATTCTTCGCGTTCGACCTGGTCTTTCTCGATGGGGAACCGTTGTTCGAAGTGACGTTGCATGAGCGACTCGCACGAATGCGGGAGATCGTGAAGAACGTCGAGCCGATTCGGCTCAGCGACCAGTCGGTCGTGCGCGATGCGGCACACGTCGACGAGATTTTCGATGCCTCACGCGCGCGCGCGAACGAAGGGCTTGTGGTGAAGGATCCGAACTCGTTTTACACACCGGGGCGGCGCGGCAAATCGTGGCTGAAGTACAAGAAGGCGCTGGCGACTCTCGACTGCGTCGTCACGTACGCAGAATACGGACACGGCAAACGCCGCGGAGTGCTTTCCGATGTCACATTCGCGGTCAGTCGCGACGGCGAGTTGCTCAACATCGGCAAAGCGTATTCAGGGCTGACCGATGCCGAGATCGCACTACTGACCGAGCATTTCAAGAAGACGACGATCGAGCGCTATGGGTCAGTATTGAAGGTCGAGCCACAGATCGTGCTGGAAATTGCTTTCGATCGCATTCAGGAATCGAAGCGTCACAAATCCGGCTATGCGATGAGGTTTCCGCGCATCGCCCGCATCCGCGACGACAAGACAGTCGATCAGATATCAACCATTGACGAAGTTCGCCGTATCTACGAAGGGCAACTGAAGCGTGAAGAAGGATCGAAGAGCGAGGAGTAAATATGCCTCTCTATCGTTCACGGCGTGACAGCATCATCGGCGGCGTTTGCGGAGGAATCGCAGAAGCGCTCGGGTGGAGTGCGACGCGAGTGCGCGTCCTCTATGTTCTGTTCTCGATATTATCGGCGGCATTCCCGGGTGCGTTCGTTTATGTGATTCTATGGATCGTCATTCCGCGCGCTCCCGAGACTTGAGATGCGGCCGCAGATCCTCCAGAACACGTTCATCTCCGCGCCACCGAGGGACCTCGTTCTGCCGGACGGGTTCCGATTCACGCACGGTGAGACGATCGCGCCATTCACGATTGTCTACGAGACCTTCGGCGAGCTGAACGCGGCGAAGTCGAACGCGATCCTCGTCTGCCACGCGCTCTCGGCGAGCGCACACGCCGCCGGCAAATATACGGACGACGAAGACGAGCGGCCCGGGTGGTGGGACGGCCTGGTCGGCTACGGCAAAGGAATCGATCTCGAGAAGTACTTCGTCGTTTGCGTGAATCTTCCCGGATCGCCGTTCGGCACGACCGCACCGCAATCGATCAATCCGGTGACCGGAAAGCCGTACGGCTCGCGCTATCCGTGGCCGACGATCGAAGACATGGTCCACTCCCAGAAGCGCGTCCTCGATCACCTCGGCATTACGCATCTGCAATCGATCGCCGGAGGCTCGCTTGGCGGCATGCAGGTATTGATGTGGTGCGCTCTCTATCCGACATTCATGGATTCGATCATCAGCATGGCCGCCGGTGCCGCCGTACCCGTGACCGGCATCGCCTGGCACATCATCGGCCGCAAGATCATCGAATCGGATCAGCGCTTTCACGGCGGCGATTACTACGACGATCCCGAGCCACTGCGCGGCCTCCAGGTCGCACGCATGGTCGGTCACATGACCTATCTTTCGGGCGAAGCTCTCCAGCGGAAATTCGGACGGCGCCGCCGAGGCAACACGCGGCAGTTCGAGATCGATTCGTATTTCGAATATCAGGGGAAGAAGTTCGCCGCATCGTACGACGCGAACTCGTACATGCGCGTGCAGGCGGCGATGGACGAGATGGACCTCGAGGAACAATACGGTTCAGCCGAGGCTGCGTTCGCGCAGTGGCGTGGGAGGAGTCTTCTCGTCTCGTTCGATACCGATTGGTTGTTCCCGGTGTGGTCGGTCAACCGCGTGGAACAGGGGATGCGCGCCGCCGGAAGCACCGTGCATCACGAGCGCATCTCGTCGACCAATGGACACGACACGTTTCTGATCGACTACGACCTGATCACCGATCCGGTGCGGCGGTTCCTCGCGAACAAATGACGTTGCGACCTCATCGGGTATGGCCAGCGGTCGATCGCCCGAGCATGCGGAGTAGGTCATAGCCGAGCCATATCTGGCCTGCGGCCATGATTCCCCCGCCGATCGCTACAAATCTCACCGAAAGACCGGAGAGATAGGCGATGGGAATGATCACCGGTCCGATCGCGAGCAGAACACCGGCGCTTCGACGAAACACCTTCGCGCGAATCACCGAAACGCCGAACAAGACGACTCCTGCGACCCAGCTCAAGACACTCACCAGGCCAAGGACGAGATGCGGAGGAGTGAAGATTTTCTTGAACAGGCCCGGAGATTCCGCGGCGATCACGGGAACGAAGGCTACATCACTGCTGAAGATCCACGAGGCGAGGCTCGTTCCGACGATGACGACAACGAACGCCACAACGCCCAAGCGGCCAGCGCTCGACGCCTGCACGACATACACCGCGATCCATCCGAGCAGCGCCACAACGAACGCGAGCCAAAGAACGCCATGCGCAGGTACCCAAAACGGATCGGTGCCGTACGTGGCGTCTTCACCTGCGGGGTGAAGAGCGAAGCCGGTCGTGATCAGTATGCCGGCCGCGATACTGGCAATCGCGCCGAGCCGCAGCAGGGATTTCGGGATTTCATACGCGGGCATGACGTGTCCATTCATCGGCATGTTCAGGCACGGCCTGGGCCAGGAAATCGCCGACTAGATTCGCGAACTCGGCTGGCCGCTCTTCCATGAGAAGGTGACTTGTCGCCACAGGCGCTCGCACCGCACTACGCCGCCGATATTACGCTTGGCGACCCGCGGCATGCCGCAGGCCTGACGATTCTCGTGTATCGGTGACCCGGTGCCGCAGGCGCTAAGGTTGACGGCATGAAGCCAGTCGCCAGAGCGCGCCACACGGTTATTCTTCTGATCATTCTCGCCGCCCTCAGCGTTTCAACGTACCGCGCGAATGCGCAGCGGCCGGCGGGCCGGGCGCCGCAGCATCGCATCGTTCTCTACGTTTCAGTCATCGGTGCGGAGACGTTGCTGTTGTGGTACGTCGTGTCGGGTCTCAGCGGTGTGGCGCTTCGCGACCTGATCGGGCGTGTCGCGCCGATCGACATCCTGACCGCGGCGGCATTCTGGTTCGTCGCGCGCTACGCCATGATCGCGTTGAAACGCGCACTCGGCGGCGTCGATGACCGGACGATGGGACTTACGCCTCAAAGCATCGGCGAGAAGGTGGCCTGGGTCGCCGTATCGATCGTGGCCGGCGTTGTCGAAGAGACCGTCTTCCGCGGCTATTTTCAGCGCCAGTTTGCGGCTTGGACGCAGAGCGTCGCCGCCGGCGTGGTTCTTCAAGCGATCATCTTCGGCGCATCACACGGTTATCAGGGTGTGAAGCCGATGATCGGTATCAGCGTGTACGGCGCGATGTTTGGATTGCTCGCGTGGTGGCGGCGAAGCCTCGTTCCGGGCATGCTCGCTCACCTCTGGACGGATATCTACGGCGGATTCTTCTAGGCGGTGGCCACGTTTGCGATCGGCTGCCGGTAATCGCAATTCGGATTGTTGCAGTACTCGATGTGACCCTCACGCTTGGTCGTCTTCTCGAGTAGATACGGTGCGCCGCACTTGGGGCAGGGACGCGGCACCGGACGGCTGTTCAGCGCGAAGTCGCACTTCGGATAGCGCGAGCAGGAGTAGAAGATGCCCCGGCGTGAACGGCGCTCGAGCAACTCGCCTTCGCCGCACGTCGGACACTTCACTCCGGTCGGCTTCGGCGGAACTGATTTCCCTCCGCCGATCTTGCGGATGTTGCGGCAGTCGGGATACCCGGAGCAAGAGTAGAACGGACCGTAGCGGCCGGTCTTGAGCACCATCTCCTTGCCGCAGTTTTCGCACGGCGGCTGCGGCTCAGTCGGGATGTTCGCTTTCAAAAGCCGCGGATCCTTCGTGTTCTTGCACTCCGGATAGCCGCTGCAGGCGAAGAACTGGCCGAAGCGCGATCGCTTCAGCGTCATTCCCCGGCCGCACTTCTCGCAGATGATCGTGTCGTCCCCCGCGTCAGCGGCATCGCCCTTGGCGATCTCCTTCGTCGTCTTGCATTCGGGGTAATTCGAGCAGGCCAGAAACTCACCGAAGCGGCCGAACTTGATGACCATCGGCGCGCCGCAGGTCTCGCAGATCTCATCGGTGGCGATGCCCTCGCCTTTGACCTGCATCATGTCGGTCTTGGCCCGCTCGAGATCGACGTTGAACTTGACGGCGAATTCCTTCATCGCGTCAGTCCACTGGAGCTTTCCTTCCTCGATCTCGTCGAGCTCCTCTTCGAGACGCGCGGTGTACTTCTCGTCGATGATGTCGCCGAACGATTGCTTGAGCAGCATCGTCACGATGACGCCGAGGTGCGTGGGGTGGAACTTGCCTTCGTGCTTGTAGGTGTAGTCGCGGGTCTGGATCGTGGTCATGATCTGACCGTACGTCGATGGGCGGCCAATCCCGTTCTCCTCCAGCGCCTTCACCAGTGTCGCCTCGGTAAAGCGCGGAGGCGGTTGCGTGAAGTTCTGCTTCGTCTCGAGGTCGAGGAGCTTGAGCTTCTCGCCTTCGTTCATCGGCGGCAGCGCCTTTTCATCAGCCTTCTCTTCGTCGTCCTCCTCGGCGACTGTTCCATCCTGGAAGACGGCGAGGAAGCCGGCGAACTTCAGAACTTCGCCTGATGCGCGTAGCGTGAGATTGCCGGACCGGATGTCGACGTCGGTGGCGTCGAAGATGGCGGGCATCATCTGCGATGCGACGAAGCGATCGAAGATGATCTTGTAGATGTTGTATTCCTCTTTCGTGAGAAAGTCCTTGATCCTCTCGGGATCGAACTCCGTCGAAGTCGGACGGATCGCTTCGTGCGCTTCCTGCGCCTGAGCTGCTTTCTTCACCTTGTAGTAGTTCGGTTTTTCCGGAATGCTGTCGGTTCCGTACTTGCCAGCGACGTACGCGCGCACTTCGGTCAGCGCATCGTCGGAAACGCGGACGGAATCGGTGCGCATGTAGGTGATGAGACCGACGAGACCGTCGGCGCCGAGCTCTTTGCCTTCATAGAGCTTCTGCGCGATCTGCATCGTGCGCTTCACCGGATACTTGTAGCGGTTGTATACGGCCCGCTGAAGCGTAGATGTGATGAACGGCGGCATCGCGTGACGCGACTTCTCCTTGCGCGTGACGGTCTCGACGACGAAGTCGCCCTTCTTGAGCTGCGCCTCGATCTTTCGCGCCAGCTCCTCGTTCGGAACCTCGGCCTTCTTGCCCTCGACCTTGGTGAGTTTGGCGACGAACGGCGGCGGCGTTTTCGCCTCGAGCTTCGCCGCGAATGTCCAGTACTCCACGGGATTGAATGCTTTGATCTCTTCTTCGCGGTCGACGATCATCTTCATCGCCACGGACTGCACGCGGCCGGCGGAGAGGCCGCGCCGCACCTTGTCCCACAGCAGTGGTGAGAGCTTGTAGCCGACGAGGCGGTCCAGAACGCGACGCGCCTGCTGGGCGTTGACCTTGTTCATGTCGATCTCGCCCGGCTTCTCCATCGCCTTCTTCACGGCGTTCTTCGTGATCTCGTGGAAGAGGACGCGACGAACCTTTTTCTTTGATTCGCGGTCGATCAGGTTCATTACGTGCCAGCCGATCGCCTCCCCTTCGCGGTCAGGATCGGACGCGATGTAGATGGTGTCGGCCTTTTTCGCCGCCGCTCTCAGCTCGCTGACGACCTTCTCTTTACCTTCGAGCACCTCGTAGGTCGGCTCGAAAGTCTCTTCGTCGACGCCCAGCTCACTCTTGGGCAGATCGCGCACATGTCCAACGGAAGCTTTGACGACATAGTCCTTCCCGATGAACTTGTTGATCGTTTTCGCCTTGGCAGGCGATTCGACGATGACCAGATTCTTTGCCATGCAGTGGCCGCGGAACTGACTAACTGTACGCGGTTATTCCGAGGAAGTGCTTAGTGCTCGGTGCTCAGTGCTCCGTAACTCGCTGCATCTCCGAGCACTTAGCACTGAGCACCGAGCACCGCTACTCCTCGTCATCGTCTTCCGGGCCCGCGGCCTTGTACTTTTTCGTCTTGTTGTAGAGCGTCTTGTACGAGATGCCGAGGATTTCAGCGGTCTTGCGGCGGTCGCCGTCGGTCATATGCAGCGTCTCTTCGATGATGAGACGCTCAACCTCTTCCATCGGCTGACCGAGAGGAATCGTGACCGCGTTCTTCGAGCGCCGCTTCCGCGCGCCGAGGAGCTTGTCGGGGAGGCACTCGACGGTGAGCGTGTTGGTGCGGGCCATGATGAACGCGCGATTGATGACGTTGCGCAGCTCGCGGACGTTACCCGGCCACTCGTACTGCTGCAGCGCCTCGACGAAGTCGCCTTCGATGTTCTCGACCTTCTTCTCTTCGGTCTCGTTCAGCTTCTGCAGGAAGAAATGGGCGAACAGGGGGATGTCCTCCAACCGCTCGCGCAGCGGTGGCACTTCGATCGGGAACACATTCAGCCGGTAGTAGAGGTCCTCGCGCAGCTTGCCGTCGCCGATCGCCTTCTGCGGATCGCGGTTCGAGGCGGCGATGATGCGAGCATCGATCGTGATCTCTTCATTTCCGCCGACGCGGCGGAACTTCGACTCCTCGAGCACGCGCAGGAGTTTCACCTGCAACTCGATCGGCATCTCCGTGATCTCATCGAGAAACACCGTGCCGCCCTTGGCCAGCTCGAAGTAGCCCTCGCGGCGCTTGATCGCGTTCGTGAACGCGCCCTTCTCGTGGCCGAAGATCTCCGACTCGATGAGCGTCGGCGAGATCGCGCCGCAGTTGAACGCGATGAAGGGCTTCATCTTCCGACGCGAGAGCGAATGAATCGTGTTGGCGACGACCTCTTTGCCCGAACCCGATTCGCCAACGATGAACACGTTGGCGTCGGTGTTCGCGACCATCTCGATCTCTTCGAAGAGCTTCTGCATCCGCGGCGACTTGCCGACGAGATGGCCGAGAGCGCCCATCTTCTGGAGCTGACGACGAAGCTCCAGGATCTCCTGCTTCATCATCTGCTTGTCTTCGACGGTCTTGAGGATGACCTGCAGACGCGGCAGGTCGACCGGCTTGGTCACGTAATCTTCGGCGCCAACCTTCAGGGCCTTGACCGCGGAATCGACGGTCGCGTGGCCGGTGAGGATCACGACGGAGACGTCGGGGTAGCTTTCCTTGATGCGATGGAGCAGATCGAGGCCCGATCCATCGGGCAACTTCAAATCAACGATGGCCACGTCGGGGACGAGCTTGGAAACCGCGTTCCAACCGGCCTTGACCGTGTCCGCGACCTCCGGCTCATACCCCCACTCTTCGACCACGTCCGCCATGCCGGCGCTCGTGGCCCGATCATCGTCAACGATGAGGACTCTCTTCATTCTTCACCC
Source organism: Thermoanaerobaculia bacterium (assembly GCA_036506455.1). Classification (GTDB taxonomy): domain Bacteria; phylum Acidobacteriota; class Thermoanaerobaculia; order Gp7-AA8; family Gp7-AA8; genus DASVHS01. Next base: position 3,915 of record DASXRT010000089.1, on the reverse strand, counting down.
AGTGGGACCGATAACCGTAATACGACCTTATCACTTTCCTGCTCAGCCTTCAGCTCACCACCATACGTCTCGACGATCAGACGTGCGGTGGCAAGCGACAGATCGGCATTGCCGAGCGGGTCTGTGTAATAGAACTTGAAAATCTTGGACGGCTCAAAATCTTCGGACGGCGGAGGCCCCGACAAGGTCACCTTGACACGCTCAGCATCGCGTGCCACGACCGCTCGGAGGTTTCCAGTCGGAAAAAGTCTTGCCGCTCCCTCGAAGAACAGCCGAAACGCCTGCCGGATTCTCGGCTCGTGCGCGATGACGGACGCCAATGCGATTCCTTCGACGTTCACTCCGGCTGTCTTCGCCTCCTCGACACAAATCGCTACGACGTCGACAGCGACCGGCACCTGTTCGCCCTTCGGCGGCGTGGAGAGGAGAAAGAATGTGTCGAAGATCCGAGCCATGCGCCGGAGCTCGATCTCGATGGAGCTCGCGTACTCGATCAGTTTCGGATCGTCGGAGCCGTCCGTGAGCTTGCGCATGCGCATGCGCAACAACTCCAGATTGAGCACGGCGACGTTGAGCGGAGTCTTCAGATCGTGCGCGGTGTCGGCGCTGCGCAGGAAATTCGCGCGCGCGAAGCTCTCCAGCCACGGATCCATTGAATCGATTTTAGCGATGGATGTTGATCATCGCGATCGATTCTTCGAGGCGGCCCTCGACGATCGCGAACTCGGGGTCGTGCGAGGCGAGATAAGCCATCTCCCTTTCAGCCTCCCGCTTCTGCTCTTCTGCCTTCGCCGGATCGATCTCTTCGGGTAGGAATCCACGCTCCGCCAGCACGATCACGCGATCCGGCAGCACCTCGGCGAATCCCCAGGAGATGACGAGCCGCTCGAACGTCGTCCCCTGACGGAAACGCATCTGCCCGACTTTCAGCATCGCCAGGAGCGGTGTGTGACCAGGAAGGACGCCGATCTCTCCATCTGTTGCCGGCAGCACGACCTCATCGGTCTCGGCATCGAGGATCTTTCGCTCACGCGTGACGACCGTGAGATTGATCTTCGTCGGAAGCGGCGGAATCTGGTCGGCCATTTTGCTACGCCGCGGCGCTCTTCATCTGCTCGGAGCGCTCGAGCACGTCTTCGATCGTTCCCTGCAGCAGGAAGGCCTGCTCGGGCACCTCGTCGTGCTTCCCTTCGACGACTTCCTTGAAGCCGCGGATGGTGTCAGCGATCTTCACATACTTGCCTTTGAGTCCGGTGAACTGCTCAGCGACATGGAACGGCTGCGAGAGGAAGCGCTGAATCTTACGCGCACGCGAGACGATGACTTTGTCTTCTTCCGACAGCTCGTCGATGCCGAGAATGGCGATGATGTCCTGCAGGTCTTTGTATTTCTGCAGCACGGCCTGCACTCCGCGCGCGGTGTTGTAATGCTCCTCGCCGAGGATACGCGGATCGAGAATGCGCGAGGTCGACGCCAGCGGGTCGACGGCCGGGAAGATGCCCAGCTCCGCGATCTGACGCGAAAGAACGGTCGTGGCATCGAGGTGCGCGAACGCGGTGGCCGGCGCGGGATCGGTGAGATCGTCGGCGGGAACGTAAATCGCCTGCACGGATGTGATCGATCCATTCTTCGTCGAAGTGATGCGCTCCTGCAGTTCACCCATCTCCGTCGCCAGGTTCGGTTGATACCCGACCGCGGAGGGCATGCGTCCGAGGAGCGCCGAAACCTCGGAGCCTGCCTGCGTGAAGCGGAAGATGTTGTCGATGAAGAGAAGCACGTCCTGCTTCTCGACGTCGCGGAAGTATTCGGCGACGGTGAGGCCCGTGAGGCCGACGCGCAGTCGCGCTCCCGGCGGCTCAGTCATCTGACCGTAGATCAGCGCCGCCTTCGACTTCGTCGGATCGCCGGGAACGATCACGCCGCTCTCGGCGAACTCGAGCCAGAGGTCGTTCCCTTCGCGTGTGCGCTCGCCGACACCGGCGAATACAGAAAACCCGCCGTGCTCTTTCGCAACATTGTTGATCAACTCCTGAATCAGAACCGTCTTGCCGACGCCGGCACCACCGAAGAGTCCCGTCTTGCCGCCCTTCGTGTACGGTTGGAGGAGATCGACGACCTTGATTCCGGTCTCGAACATCTCGATGTTGGTCGACTGCTCGTCGAACTTCGGGGGATCGCGATGAATCGACCAATGCTCTTTCGATTTGACCGGACCCTTGTTGTCGACCGGCTCGCCGAGAACATTGAGGATGCGGCCGAGCGTCTCGCGCCCGACGGGGACTGAAATCGGTCCGCCGAGGTCGATGGCCTTCATGCCGCGAACCATGCCGTCGGTCGGCTTCATGGCGATGCAGCGCACCTGGCTCTCGCCGATGTGATTCGCCGCCTCGACGACGACGTCGATCTTCACCTTGCCGAGCTGCCCGTCATCGACGATGCGGATGGCGCTGTAGATCGGAGGGAGGTGGCCTTCCTCGAACTCGATATCGACCGCCGGGCCGATGATCTGGATCACTTTGCCGGTCTTCTGTTGCTCGGTTTTCTCTGCCATGTTGTCTCCACTAACCACCCGCTGCCGCCGCGCCGCTGACGATCTCGATGATCTCCTTCGTGATGGACGCCTGTCGGATTCGGTTGTACGTCAAGGTGAGATGATCGATCATGTCCGATGCGTTCTTCGTCGCCGCTTCCATCGCCGTCATACGCGCGCCCTGCTCCGCGGCCGCTGATTCCAGAAGAACGCGGTAGAGCTGAAACTCGATGAACTTCGGCAAGAGCTCGTTGAGGATCTGTTCCGGCGCGGGCTCGTAGAGATAGTCGACTGCGGTGGCCTGTTCATCCCACGCGCGCTCCATCGGCAGGAGCCGTTCGACGCGCACGACCTGCGAAATGATCGACTTGAATTCGTTATAGACGAGATAGACGGCGTCGATGTCACCGTTGATGAAGTCGGTGATGATGGACGATGCGATCTCGTGAGCCGTTTCGAGCGACAGCGCGTGCAACGCGTGAATGGCCTGCTTGCGCAGCGGAATCGTGCGGCGCTTGAAGAAGTCGTTGGCTTTTCGACCGAGTGGCAGAAGCTGGACGTTCTCCCATTGATGCTCGCGGATCGCGTTCATCGCTGCCTTGATCGCGTTCGCGTTGAACGCGCCGGCGAGCCCCTTGTCGGCCGTGACGACGACGAGGAGGACGTTCTGCTCTCTTTCGTGCGCGGTCAGCAAGGGATGCTGCGAAACGTCGACGCGCGTCGCCACTGAGGCGAGCACTTCGCGCAACGCCCCCGAATACGGGCGGGCCGCGAAGATGCGCTCCTGCGCACGGCGCAGCTTCGCCGCCGCGACCATCTTCATGGCGCGCGTGATCTGCTGCGTGTTCTTAACGCTGCGGATGCGGCGGCGGATGTCGATCGTGCTGGCCATTTATGCGGCGAGAACGTTCGCGTTGTCCTTGACGTAGTCTTCTTTGAAGCCGGTGATCGCTGCTTTCAGTTCGCCGGAGAGCTTCTCATCGAACTTCGGGGCTTTCTCCAGGCGATCGATCAGGTCGGCATGTTCGTCGTTCATGGATTGATGGAGCGCTGCCTCGAACGGCCGCACCGCCTCGACCGCGAGATTGTCGAGAAATCCCTGCGTTCCTGCGAAAACCGACACGACCTGCAGACCGACGCGCATCGGCGAATATTGGCCTTGCTTCAGGATTTCGACGAGTCGGCGGCCACGATTGAGCTGCGCCTGCGTGACCTTGTCGAGATCAGATCCGAACTGCGCGAATGCGGCCAGCTCGCGGTACTGCGCGAGATCGAGTCGCAACGTGCCCGACACGGTGCGCATCGATCGCACCTGCGCCGATCCGCCGACGCGCGACACCGAGATGCCGACGTTGACCGCGGGACGCACGCCGGAGTGAAAGAGG
>DASXRT010000088.1:0-5310 GCA_036506455.1 Thermoanaerobaculia bacterium | reverse complement strand
TCCGATTGTCCTTGATCGTGAGCGTCTCGTTGGCCATCGGCGCGCGTAAATCTATCAGATGTCACCATATCGCGCCGCGACGATCGACAAGGCGCAAATGGCCGCGGTCTCGGCGCGCAAACGTCGCGGGCCGAGGCGCTGGAAGACGCATCGGGACTCGCGCGCAAGAGCGATCTCGCGCTCGGTCCAGCCGCCTTCGGGACCGATCAGCAGCGTGACTTCGTCCGCACGCTCCGGTAGGTCGTCGGCCTCGGCGCCGGCATCGAAGAAGAACCTGAGGCCACTCTTCTGGACCGCATCATCGAACCGCGTCGGTTCATCGACCCGCGGCACGACAGAGCGTCCCGATTGTTTGACTGCTTCGAGGACAATCTTTGCCCACCGCTCTGACTTTCCGCGGTAACGCTCGGCGCGCACTTCGATGCGATCGGTCAGAAGTGGGACGATCGACGCGACACCGAGCTCGGTCGCCTTCTGCAGTACGAGCTCGAATTTGTCGAGCTGGATGATCGCCGCGGCGAGCGTGACGCGCAGCGGTGATTCGCGCGATTCGATCTCGTTGTCGACGTCGATGCGCAAAGCCTCGCGTCCCACTTCCACGACACGGCCGCGCGCGTCATGGCCACGTCCGTCGAAGACTTCGACCTCTTCGCCCTGGCGAATGCGAACGACGCGTACGGCGTGATGAAACTCGTCGCCGGTGATCTCCATCGACGGCGCAATCGATTCGACGAAGAGGCGATGCTTCAACGCGCGCGCTCCTCGGCCATGATCTGCTCGCGCACGATCGGGATGAGCAGGAGGGCCGGCAACCCGAGAACGACAGTCAACCAGAAGTACGGCGCGTAGCCGATGTGCTGCGCAAGCCAGCCGCTGGCGCTGGCCATGATCGTTCCCGTGAGCCCGTATGCGGCCGAGAGCAGCGCGTATTCCGTCGCCGCGCGATCGCGATCGCAGATCGACATCAGAAACGCGAGGAACGCCGCCGTGCCGAGGCCGTATCCGATGTTCTCTACGATCGCGGCGGCGTAGATGGCCCATCGTCCCGCGTGGATCGTGGCCACGAGCGCGTAGCCGATGTTCGATAGCGACTGCGCCAGTCCGAGCCACAGCAAACCTCGATAGAGGCCGATGCGCGGCAGCAGCGCGCCGCCGATGATCGCGCCGGCGATGCTGACGATCACGCCGATGATGCTCGTGATCGTTCCGATCTCCGCCGGCGAGTAACCCTGATCCACCCAGTACGGTTTGATCATCGACACGATGGCGAATTCGCCGAGGCGATAGGTGAAGGCGATGGCGAGAAGGACGCCGGCGCGCTCGCGCGTTAACCACTGTTTGAGCGCCGCGATGAAAGTGGTCGTGGGTCGTCGGTCGTCGGTCGTGGGGGCCTTTGCGGCTTCGGGGAGCGTCAGCGTGACGGCGAAGATGATTGCCGCCACGATCGCTGCCACGCCGAATGCGTGTGGCCAGCCGGCTGCTTGTCCGACGACGGCAAGGACGCCGGGTGCGGTGAGCGCGATGCGATATGCGGTGACGCGAATCGAATTGATCGGCCCGAGCAACCTGGCCGGCGTCATGCGGATGGTGAATGCGTCGACGGCGACGTCCTGCGTCGCTGAAGCCAGTGCGAGGATTGCGACGAGCGCATAGAACGATGTGCCGAGGGTTGTCACGGCGGCCATGCCACCGAGCGATAGCGCGATGCCGAACACCGCCGCCGCGATCCACCGCTTATACGTCCCGAATTCGTCGACGAAGGGCGACCAGAGAAACTTCAATGTCCAGGCGAAGCCGACGACGTTCAGCAGCCCGATGGAGGTGAGGTCGACGTGCCGCACCCGCAGATACAGCGGCACGAATTCCTTGACCATTCCGTACGGCAATCCTTCGGAGAAATAGAGAATCGCGGCGACGCTGCCAAGGAAGAGTGTGCTTCGCGAGCGATCGTTCAAGCGGCTTGATCCTTGCTCAACCATTGTGCTTGAGGAGGCATTTGATGCGAAGAGCAACATTGGTTGTCGCGGTGATCCTGCTGGCCGGCTGCGGCTCCCTCGGCGACCTCGGTTCGATCCTCGGCAGCGGTTCGCCCACTCAGTCATCCAGCGTCAACGGCGTCGTGACCAGCGTCGATACGAGCGCGCAGCGCATCGATCTGAACGTGACCTACGTGAACAACCTGCGCCCGTCGTCATCGCAATCGACCGGCTCGATCTATTACGACTCGCACACGCGCGTCACGTATCAGGGCCGAACGTATAACGTGACGGACCTCGAGCGCGGCGACGAAATCTCGGTGACCGGCGCCAACAACAACGGACGGTATATCGCCGACGTCATCACCGTGACGCGAAACGTGCGAGGTTAGCGCGTCACCGCTACGTTCACCGGAAATCGCATCTGCCCGGCCGGCGTGTCGAAGTACGCGCTGCCGTCGATCTGATAGTCCGCGCGCTGGCCGTTGATGACGTTGACGATCTGCTGATACAGATTCGGGATCTGCTGGTAACCGACGCGCGCGCGCAGATGGACGTCGTTCGCGCCGCGTGCGGGGATGTGAATGCGGTCGCTGGAGACGCTGTCGATCAGCCGGCTGCCGTTCACAACGACACCGAAATCGAGCCTGGCCAGATTGAGGCCGACCGAGTTCGGATTGTCGATGCCGACGGTGAAGTCGAAGTCGATCGACGAGGCGGTGAGCGGCAGCGCCACGTTAACGTGCGGCTGCACGTTGCGAATCGAGTATGTCGGGTTGACGATGTTCAGCGCCCGGCCTACCGTGCTGCAACCAGCCAAAAACAATGTTGCGACTGCCAATGCCTGTTTCATAACGGACACAGGTACGTGCAAAACAGGTGCTGAGTGCTGGGTGCTGAGTGCCGCGTAGATGCCTGCTCCGCACTCAGCACTGAGCACTCAGCACTTTCCATGTGTTATGGTCTGCCGGTTGCAACGCCCCCGGACGAAATTTGTATCCGAGGTGAAATGAGTGGGGATAACCGCAATCGTCGCTGCGTATAACGAAGAGAAGACGATCGGTAATGTACTTCGAGCTCTTACCAACAGCCCCCTGATCGACGAGGTCATCGTCGTCAGCGACGGGTCGAGCGACGAGACGGTCCGAGTCTCGCGCTCATTCGATGTGAAGACCATCGCCCTGCGCGAGAATCGCGGCAAGGGCTATGCGATGCGCGTCGGCGTCGATCACGCGACGCACGACACTCTGTTCTTCGCCGATGGCGACATGCTCGACATCACCGACCGGCACATCGAGGCGCTGGTCCTGCCGGTCCTGCGCGACCAATGCGACATGAACATCGGCGTACGGCATCGCGGGCGGATCGCCGACTTCCTGCATCTGAAGATGCAGTGCGGACCGGTGCTGTCCGGCATTCGCGTCATGAAGCGCGAAGTGTTCGACAGAGTACCGCCGCAATATCAGGAGCGTTTCAAAATCGAGGCGGCGCTGAATTGCTTCTGCTCCCGCGGCGGCTATCGCCAGCAGCACAAGGTCATCTACGACCTCGGCCACGTCATCAAGGAATCGAAGCGCGGTCTCGCCGATGGCCTGCGCAGCCGATGGGAGATGTCACGCGAAGTCTTCCTGCTGCTGTTCGATCTCTATGTCTTCGAGACGTGGAAGTGGGCGCCGCGGCAGGATCTGCCGGTTGCTGAGCCGGAACTTTTCGACGAATGAAGTGCTGAGTGCTGAGTGCTGAGTGCTGAGTGCTGTGTGCCTTACGGGTTACTCAGCACCCAGCACTCAGCACCCAGCACTGGTTTTATTGCCCCGGAAACTGCCCGATATTGCGCTGCACGATCTTGTTGAACGGTCCCTTCGGTGAATCGAAGCGAAGCGTGGCGCGGACCGTCAGCGGCTCGCGCGTCGGGGAGCCGCTCATGTCGCTCGTGAAATAGACGCGCGCGTGCATCGTGGCCTGACCGGTCTGGCCGGGCGGAATCTCGTTGTCGAAGGCGCGGTCCTCGCGTCGCAGGGCGATCGTCGTGCCGGCGACCGATTCCAGCGTGACGTGCTTGAGCCGGATCGGATCGGACGCGTGATTGGTGATCTGGATGCCGTACTCCGCATCGAGCGAGCTCATCCCGCGCGAGAAATCGAGATTCGAGGGTCCGTAGATCTGGACGATCTGGACATCCGGCGGTGGCACCGGAGAGTTGCTTGCTGACGAACAGGCGGCCAGGAGAAGCAGGGCGAAGACGGCGGTTCGCTTCATGCGGCGGATTCTACGCCTCATGGCTCCGGCATTGCTTCTATCGAGCTCGTGCACGTACACGAGGCGATCGACCGCATTTCGCCGACGCTCGAGCCGGATCAGGCGGTGCTGATGTATCAGAACTGGCACCACCTTCTCTTTCTGCATTGGGAAATTCCGCCCGCGGAACTGCAGGCGCTTGTTCCGCCGGGCCTGACCATCGATACATTTGAAGGGAAGGCCTACATCGGACTCGTTCCGTTCACGATCACGGGCGCGCGGCCGGTGATGACACCACCCGTGCCGCTGATCTCGAACTTTCACGAGGTGAATGTGCGCACCTATGTGCATCGAAATGGCAAAGATCCCGGCGTCTGGTTCTTCAGTCTCGATGCATCGAGCAGCGTCGCGGTCGCCGCCGCGCGCGCGGCATACAAGCTCTCGTATTTTTACGCGAAGATCGAATTCACCGCATCGAATGATGCGCTGCCGAAGATCGTCTTGCAGTCGCACCGCGACGATCCTCGCGGCGCGATGCCGGCGCACGCGCACGTCCGCTACGCGCCGGCGGAGGGTGCCATCACGCCTGCGGCGGTGGGAACGCTCGAGCATTTCCTCGTCGAGCGCTACATCCTCTACGCGGCCGCCGACGATCATCAGCTCTATCGGGCGCGCGTTCACCATCAGCCCTACCCCGTGCAGCGCGCCGAGGTGTCGGAGCTCGATGAGACGCTGGTGTGGGCGGCGGGTGTGCGGCGGTCGGGGGATGTTCCGTTGCGGCACTACGCTCGCGAAGTCAACGTCAAGGTTTATCCGCCGGAGAAGTGTTAGTGCTCGGTGCTCGGTGCTCAGTGCTCGGTAAGCACTGAGCACTGAGCACATTTCCGCCACAATCTTTCCCTGTGCACGCCCAAACGAGCACTTACACTGCTCGCGATATGAAGCGAGCATTCGTCCTTGTAATCGTTCTGATTGCCAGCATCGCCAACGCCGCCGATACGCTCCGCGTCATCAGTGCCGGGCCGGTCGGGGAGGTCGCGAGTCTCGCTGAAGCCAACGAGATTCGCGTCGTCTTTTCGGAGCCGATGGTCGTCAT
>DASXRT010000087.1:0-12501 GCA_036506455.1 Thermoanaerobaculia bacterium | reverse complement strand
ACTTGCGCTTGAATCGGCGCAGCGCGTTCTCGAACGTCTCGTCTTCTTTGACGTGAACGAGAGGCATTCCTCGATTCCCCCCCTTCTTCCTTGAGCGATGGATAGCGGCCAGGTCCGTGTGGGCCTGATCATTTTACGATGCCTTCAACCGTTTGCCGTCTCCCTTCCATTCCTCGCGTGCAAATGCTGAAGTACAGGTGACTTATGCGTAATGCATTCTCGCAATAATTAATGTCACGCTGTCAGCAGATATTCGACTCGCGCCGTGATCGCATCCAGGGCCACCTGATTCTCACCTCCCTCGGGGATGATGAGATCGGCATAGCGTTTCGACGGCTCGACGAACTCCTCGTGCATCGGTCTCACGGTGGTGAAGTACTGCTCCATGACCGACTCGAGGGTCCGGCCTCGCGACTTGATGTCCCGCATCAGACGGCGGGCGAAACGGATGTCCGGCGGCGTGTCGACGAAGAGTTTGATGTCGATCCGCCGCCGCAAGTCGGCCTCGGCCAGCACGAGAATGCCTTCGACGATGATCACTTTGCGCGGCTCGACGCGCTGCGTCTCCGATCGCCGCGAATGCGTCGTGAAATCGTACTTCGGCACGTCGACGGAGGACCCTTTCGCCAGGACGTCGAGGTGACGCGCCAGCAGCTCGGTCTCGAGCGAGTCGGGATGATCGAAGTTGATCTTGTGGCGTTCTTCAGGACTGAGCCCATCGAAGTTGCGATAGTACGAATCGTGCGAGATCCACTCGATGCGATCCTTGCCCACGCGGTCATAGATCGCCTGCGCAACCGTTGTCTTTCCTGATCCCGTGCCGCCGGCGATTCCAATGATGACCGGCGTCTTCACCCGCCGGACTGCTCCTCGAGCTCCGCCTCCGTCATGAAATCGGACGGATCGTCATTGCCGCACGTCTGACAGACCGCGGTCAGGAGCTTTTCGTGGGAGTCGTATTCGAACTGGTACGTCGGAGTCTCGCATTGGAGGCAGATCAGGTACTCGGGCTCAGACATGGAGCGAAAAGAATAACACCACGTCATGCTGAGCGGAGCGAAGCATCTCGTCGACGAGATCCTTCGCCGTCTGCGCGGCTCAGGATGACGGATGGTCACTGCGCGGCGGCAGCAGGGGCGCCGGAGAGCGGCTCGACGAAACGGGCGGCGTTCGTCGTGTTGTGAATGACCGAGGCATAGACGTAGGTCTGCGGCGCGGAGGTCTCGATGACGATCGAGAAGTGATCGCCCTCGCTGATCAGCGGAAAGGCGGACTGAATCGACATATGCCACAGCGTGTTCGGCTGGATGGAGATGCGCGTGACGGCGAGGTTGCGCCCGGCGATTCGCTGCAGCGCGAGCGTGAAGTCCGCGGCCTTGTCGCCGAGGTTGGCCAGACCGATGTTGGTACGGAAATCGACACTGAATGAAAGATCAGGAAGCACTCGCACCGGAAAATATGTCGATCCGTAATTGATCGCGATCGGCTGTGGTGCAAAGGACTCGTCACCACGTGTGCCATAAGCCGTGGCGCGGATCGAGACGGACCGTCGCGAGCTGGTCGTGACGACGAGCGGCGAGAGACCATTCTCGACACCGAGGGCAGCGGCGACGTCGACGATCCGCAGCGCGGCGCCGGGATCCATGGGCAGCATGGCGAAATTCGCGTCGGGCGCGGCCGGCATGGTCAGGACCACATTCACCTCGCTCCGCTGATCGTTCCGCAGCTCCACCTCGGTGCGCCAGCGGACGTCGTTCGCGCCGAGACACTTTCCGACGACCGGCACGATCACGGTGGTCATCGGACCGGTCACGTCGATCGACTGCGCCGCGGCGGTCGCCGTCGTGAGGAGCAGCGCGAGCATCAGGCGGAGTCTCATCGGCTGGTAGACGTTTGCGCGAGCACGGTGGTTTCAGACGAAGTGGGGGCGCAGGACGCGCGCACCGACGACGAGCGCCTTCTGCAGCGTGGTGAGGGAAAGCCTGCGCCGGATGACCATGAGCGGATCCTTCTTCAGCTTGGACAGCACGGTGGCATAGACGCCTCCCATGAGCAGTGTCGGGAATCGCGCGTCGAACGAGAGCTCGTGCAGCAGCGGTTCGGCGGCGCGGAAGTACGATTCGGCGCGTTCGATCTGGAACTCGATCAGTTTGCGCATGGCGTCGTTCTGCGCGCGCGCGAAGAGATCAGCCTCGCTCACACCGAAGCGGCGCAACTCCTCCTGTGGAACGTATACGCGATTGCGCGAGAGATCATCGCCGATGTCGCGGGTCACATTGGTGAGCTGCAGCGCTGTCGAGAGGTTGCGGCCGTGCCCGATCGCCGCATCGGTCTTGTAGCCGAAGATCGATAGCGAGATGTCCGAGATCGATGCCGCAACCATCTCGCAGTACTGCAGCAGCTCGTCGAACGTCTCGTAGCGCATCTTCACCATGTCCTGCCGGCAGCCGGCGATGAGCGCGAGAAATGCGCTTTTCGGAATCGTGAAGTACTGCAGTGCATCGGCAAGAGCGATCGCGATCGGGTGATTCGGGCGGCCGGCGTAGCAGGCGTCGAGCTCTTCCTGCCATTCGTCGAGGCGCTCGCGCACGCGCTCTCCCGGTTCGTCGGCGATGTCATCCGCCCAGCGGCAGAACGCGTACGCTGCGTAAACGGCGCGCCGCTTTCTCCGCGGCAGGAAGCGAAAGCCGACAGAGAAGTTCGCGCCGTGCTTGTGCGTAATGCGCCGGCAGTATGCGTATGCCTCATCCACTCTCATACGACCGGTCCGAGCGGCGGCACTTTCATCTCCGTGTCGCGGGAGCGGCACCAATGCGCGCCCGGTTTGTGCAGGCAGCGTCCGCGGTGGCGCCAGAATCGCCGGACGACGGGCACGAGCAGCGACTTCCACCACGGTCTCCCGTGCCAGCCGCTGAGATATCGGTGAAAGTCGCGAGCGCGCGACGCCTGTCTGACGAAGATCGACAGGCCGGCGTTGCCGCCGGCCTCGTAGAGAAAGCGATTGACGAGGCTCGTCTCCTGTTTGGATCCGAGCTCGCTCTTCCACAATTCATCGAAGTCGCGATCTTCGATGATGCTTCGCGCGGCGAGATAGCCGCTCGTGAGCGCGTAGCGGATGCCGAGGCCGAAGAGATAGTCCTGAAATCCGGCGGCCTCGCCGACGTAGAGCGATTGGCCCGATGTCGCGCGATCCTTCAGATGAAAGTTCATGTACGAATAGCCGGTACGCGTCTCCGCAGGAATCACGAAGCGATGCAACTTCTGCGCGGCGGCGAGCGAGTGATCGAAGTATTCGTCGATGCGCTTGAAGTCGGCGACGATGGCGCAGCCGAATGTCGCGATGCCATCGAGAATGAAGAGATACGAGTATCCGCCCGGCGAGAGCTCGTGATTGAAGAAGACATCGATGCGCTCCGGATCATCGGTGCGCCACGTCATCTCCCGCGCCAGGCCGTCAGGCGAGGCCGGACCGGTGGCGAGGATGTCCGCATCACTCAATCTGCTGTGGAAAACGACGTTCACGCCGAGCGCGCGAGCTTGGGCGAGCAACCCGCGGTCGAGCGTTCCGTCTTCGGGACCGCGGCGGATGAAGTAGCCGTACGGCTCTTTGCTGCGGATCACGCGCGCGGAACCGCGATGGTCGTAGAACGTGGCCCAATCCGCGGGGCGAAAGTAGAAGTTCCTCTCGATTCCGATGCGCGCCAGCAGCTCCGGCACACTCTCGCGTTCCGAGGCTCCTTCGATGATCTGCAGGTCGCCGATGAAGCGGCTGCCGACGTCGGATTTCGCCTCGTGCACTTCGACGCTGCGGCCGGCACGGGCGAGCACAATGGCCGCTGTGAGGCCCGATGGCCCCGCGCCTGCAATGCGAATCGGTTGCATCTCTGGCATCTTATCGTTCTGATATCGACGTGAATTCCGAGAAAGCGCGACCGCGCGCAGGCTTCGCGGTGCTCGTCGCGGCCGGAATTCTCCTCAGTCGCATCGCCGGCCTCATTCGCGAGCGTCTGTCCGCCCACTACCTCGGCAGCTCAAGCGCGGCCGACGCGTTCAAAGCGGCGTTCAAGATTCCAAACTTTCTCCAGAACCTGCTCGGCGAGGGCGTGCTCTCCGCGTCCTTCATTCCCGTGTATGCGAAGCTGCTCGCCGAGAAAGACGAGAAGCTCGCCGGACGCGTGGCCGGAGTGTTTGCATCGATCCTCGCGCTGGCCGTGAGCGTCCTGGTGCTGATCGGCGTGCTGGTCACGCCATACATCATCGATCTGATCAGCCCCGGATTCGAAGGCGATGTCCGCCTGCTGACGATCCGCATCGTCCGGATCCTCTTCCCGGGCGCCGGAATCCTCGTCCTCTCCGCGTGGTGTCTGGGCATCCTCAATTCTCATCACAAATTCTTTCTGTCGTATGTCGCACCGGTGTTGTGGAACGCGGCGATGATCACGACGCTCGTGATCTTCGGAACGCGTTTGCGTCAGAACGATCTCGCGGTCGCGCTGGCGTGGGGGATGGTCATCGGATCCGTGCTCCAGTTCGGAATCCAGGTTCCTTTTGTTTTTCGCTACGCGCGCTATCTGTCGTTCGGACTCGATCGCTTCCTCGAGCCTGTACGCGACATCTTCCGGACTCTCGGGCCTGTCGTGATGAGCCGCGGTGTCGTGCAACTGAGCGCATACATCGATCAGATCATCGCCAGTTATCTGCCGGAAGGCGCCGTGTCGAGCCTCGCGTACTCGCAGACGATCTATCTGCTGCCGATCAGCCTCTTCGGAATGTCCGTCGCCGCTGCGGAGCTGCCGCAGATGTCGCGCGAACAGGGAGAGGCGGAACAAGTTCATGGCGCGCTGCGCAAGCGACTGGAGCGCGGACTGCGCCAGATCGCGTTCTTCGTCATTCCGACCGTCGTCGCATTCGTACTGATCGGCCGGATCCTCGTCGCCGCGCTTTATCAGACGGGCCAGTTCGGACCGGAACAGACGCGATATGTCTGGTACATCCTCATCGGCTCGACTGTTGGTCTGTTGGCAATGACGCTCGGGCGTTTGTATTCATCTGCGTTCTATGCGCTTCGTGACACCCGGACGCCTTTCTGGTTTGCCACGGCACGCGTCGCGCTGACCGCCGCTCTCGGCTATCTGTTTGCGTTTCCTCTTCGGTGGATCCTCGTCGACATCCTCGGCCTTCTGCGCATGCCTCTGCCGGCGATGACAGGAGGCGAGGCAGCGATGGGAGTCGTCGGACTCACGGCGTCGGCCGGGATCGCCGGCTGGCTCGAGTTTCTTCTTCTGCGTTCCGCGCTGCAGAAGCGAATCGGCGCGGTGCCGTTCCCGATCTCGTTTCAACTGCGAGTCTGGTCCGCGGCGATCGCTGCGGGAGCCGGTTCGCTGGCGTTCGCGCAGCTCATTTCATTTCACCACATCATTCAGGCGGTCCTCGTCTGCGGCGTATTCGGGCTCATTTATTTTGGCGTGGCCACCGTGATGGGCGTCCCTGAAGCACGCGCGACGCTGGGGCGCTTCTTGCTACGATCGCGGTCGTGACTGAGGTTCCGGTCCAGCAGCCTGTCGGAATGCCGGAGGCGCGCGTCGCCGACGCCGATGTCAATCCGGCCGAGGCGCTGCTCTCAGTCAAGAATCTGAGGACGTCGTTCTTTACCGCCGATGGCGTCGTGCACGCGGTCGACAACGTTTCGTTCAACGTGCGTCGCGGCGAAGCTGTGGCGCTCGTCGGCGAATCCGGCTGCGGCAAGAGCGTCACGGCGATGTCGATCATGCGTCTCGTCGCGCCGCCCGGAAAGATCACCGCCGGCGAGGTGCGCTTCAAAGGACGCGATCTCGCCTCGCTCTCCGAGAAGCAGATGCGCGACGTGCGTGGCAACGACATCGCCATGGTGTTTCAGGAGCCGATGACCTCACTCAATCCCGTGTTCAAGATCGGCGCGCAGGTCGCGGAGGCGATTCGCATCCATCGCAAAGTCTCGAAGAAGGAGGCCTGGCGCATCGCCGGCGAGATGCTCGAGCTGGTGTCGATTCCTGATCCGATCAAGCGGCTCGACGATTATCCGCACCAACTGTCAGGCGGAATGCGCCAGCGCGTGATGATCGCCATGGCGCTGTCGTGCGATCCCGAATTGCTCATCGCCGATGAACCGACGACCGCACTCGACGTGACGATCCAGGCGCAGATCATGGAGCTGCTCGCCGGCCTCCAGAAACGCCTCGGCCTGGCCGTGCTTCTGATCACTCATGATCTCGGCGTGGTGGCCGAGTTCTGCGAGCGCGTGATCGTCATGTACACCGGCCGCATCGTCGAAGAAGCACCCGTGCGCGAGCTGTTCGCGAATCCTGCGCATCCCTATACGCGCGGGCTTCTGAAATCGCTGCCGAGCGTGACGAAACCGGGGAAGGAGCAACGCCTCCCGACGATCAAAGGGATGGTCCCGTCGATCAGTGCACTGCCGCCTGGCTGCAAGTTCAATCCGCGCTGTCCCGACGTCATGCCCATCTGTCTCGGCAACGAACCGGCGCGGATGATCGTGGGAGAAGGGCACGACGCGCGGTGTTACCTGCATGGGGATCTGGCGGATCCGGAGCGTTTGGCATGAGGGAAACGGGAATGTTGAATGTTGAATGTTCAATGTTGAATGTTGAATGGAGTCGCAGTTTCAACATTCACCATTCAACATTCAACATTCAACATTCCTCGTTCTCGGGTGGGGGGACCGATGCCTGACAAGCCGTTCTTTCCCGTCACTGATGAGTCAGAACGGCAGCGCGAAATCGTCGCGAAGGCGCCACACAACCTCGAGGAGAAATCAAAACCGCAGGAAACTCCGCAGACTCCGATGGGGGAGGGCCAGGCTCTGCTGGTCGTCCGCGACCTGAAGAAGTACTTCCCGGTCAAACGCGGGGTGCTCGCGCGCGTCGTGGCGCAGGTCAGAGCGGTCGACGGAGTGAGCTTCGGAATCGCGAGCGGTGAGACGCTCGGCCTCGTCGGCGAGTCAGGGTCGGGCAAGACGACTGTCGGGCGGTGCATCCTTCGTCTGATCGAACCGACGTCGGGTTCGATCGAGTTCGAGAATACCGACATCCTCTCGCTCGACACCTCCGGCATGCGCGCCATGCGCCGCCACATGCAGATCGTCTTTCAGGATCCATACGCCTCGCTGAATCCGAGGATGACGGTGGGGACGATTGTGGGAGAGCCGCTCATCATTCATGGAGGAATGAGCTCGAGCGAGCGCGCGACCCGCGTGGCGCAGCTTCTCGAAAAAGTCGGGCTCGATCCCGACTACCGGAAGCGATACCCGCATGAATTCTCCGGCGGTCAGCGGCAGCGCATCGGCGTAGCGCGCGCGCTGGCGACGAATCCGAAGTTCCTCGTCCTCGATGAGCCGGTGTCGGCGCTCGATGTCTCGGTGCAGGCCCAGGTCGTCAACCTCCTTCAGGATCTGCAGGACGAGCTCGGGCTGACCTACCTCTTCATCGCTCACGATCTCTCCGTCGTCGAGCACATCTCCACACGCGTCGCTGTGATGTATCTCGGCAAGATCATGGAGCTCGCCGATCGCCTCTCGCTCTACGACGATCCGTTGCATCCGTACACCAAGGCGCTGCTTTCCGCAGTGCCGATTCCCGATCCGACGCTGAAGAAGAGCCGCATCCTGCTCGCCGGCGACATTCCCACGCCGCTCAATCCTCCGAGCGGTTGCGTCTTCCACACGCGTTGCCCGATCGCGCAGTTCCCGATCTGCCGCGATGTGGTCCCGCCGCTGATCGAGCACAAACCCGGGCAGTTCGCAGCCTGTCATTTTGCGGGCGCACCACTTCCGGCTAACACTGCACCCGCGCCGGCCGTCTGATCGTCTAGTGCGTGTTGGACTAGAATTCCGCACCCGAAACTATCAACTCATCTGTTCGTAATTAGACGCGGGATCGTGGCTTCGGCCACGACCGGGAGGACTTACACATGACGGCAGTTCGACGGTGGACAGCGATCATCTTCGCGTCGCTCAGCGCGACAGCGCTGTTTGCGCAGATCACGCAGACGACGCAAACGACGACCACCGCCCAGACGCGGAGGGCCACCGAGCCGGTCACTGCGGAAACCGACAAGGATCTGACGAGCCCGAACGCGATGCGCCTCAGCCTTCAGGACGCGCTCGGCACGGCGATGCAGCGCAACCTCGGCATCGAGTTGCAGAGCTACGACTACCGGATGGCCGGCGAGTCGCTGCGCTCGCAGTACGGGCTGTTCGACTGGTTCAGCACCGGCACGTTCTCGCAAAACAGCGTGAAGGGAGCGGTCACCTCGCAGGCGCAGCCGTCGGAGTCGAAGACCACCACCGCCGACATCGGCGTCTCGCAGAATCTTCCTGCAGGCGGCAGCTACTTTCTTGGCTTCAACAACGTCCGCTCGACGACCGTCGGCGGCTTCACGAACATCAGCCCCGCTTACACGCCGAACCTCGCGTTCCAGCTCACGCAACCGCTGCTGCGCAACTTCGGCATCGATGTCACGCAGCGCACCATCCTCATCGCGCGCAATACGCTCGGCATCAATCGCGAAGCATTTCGCCAGGCGCTGATGGACAGCACGCTCAGCGTGGAGCAGGCGTATCTCGATCTCGTCTACGCGCGCCGTAACGTCGAAGTGGTGAAAGAGTCGCTGTTTCTCGCGCGCGACCAGGCGCGCATCACGCAGATCCGCATCGACGTCGGCGCGTCGGCGCCACTGGACATCCTGCAGCCACGCGTCCAGATCGCCACGACCGAAGAGCTACTGATCAGCGCTGTCGCGCTCGTGCGCAGCGCCGAGGATCGCTTGCGCGCGCTGATGAATCTTCCGTTCGCCGACTGGGATCGGCCGATCATCCCGACCGACAACGTGCAATACACGCCGATCACGATCGACATGAACACCGCGGTATCGCGGGCGATGGACCTGCGGCCCGAGCTGCGACAGGTGCATTTCACAACGCAGACACGCGAGGTGCAGTACACGTATGCACGGAATCAGGTGCGACCGCAGGTCGACTTCCAGATGAGTTATCGCGCCGCCGGCGTGGCCGGCCGCGAAGCAGTCCGCGACCCGGTCACCGGAGCCGTCATCGGCCACACCACGACGGGCTACGGCACCGCGCTGCAGCAGGTCTTCAGCAACGACTTCCCGACATGGACCCTCGGTTTTCAGGTCGGCGTACCGCTGACGAACATCGGCGCACGCGCGGAAAGGAAGCGCGCGGAGCTCGACCTGGATGCTTCGAAGGTGACCGAGGAACAGTCGCGGCAGAACATCGTGGTGCAGGTGCGGTCCGCGGCGCGTGATGTCGACACTGCGGCGCGCACGATCGTCGCCTCGCGCGCCGCGCGAGACGCGGCCGAGCAGAACCTCGAGGCCGAGCGCCGTCGCTATGAGAACGGCATGACCACGAACTTCCAGGTCCTGCAGATCCAGCAGCAGCTCTCCGATGCGCGCGTTCGCGAGCTGCAGGCACTGGTCGGCTACAACCAGGCCGTCGCGAGCTATCACCGGCAGGTCGGCGACACACTGGAAGCTCACAACATCCGCGTCGACGAGCCGGCGGTCTCTCCAGAGCCTCGCGTATTCACCGTCCTCCAAAGCTACAATTGGCTGAACTACGATAAGAACAAACAGGAGGGAACACAGAAGTGACGTCGGAGATCGGTACCGCGCCTCCTCAGGCGCCGGTGGCCCAGCAGGAGAACAAGGGTTTCCTGCAGCGTGTCATCGGAGTCCTCTTCTCTCCTGACGAGACTTTTCAGGACATCGCCCGACGGCCGGATGTGCTGTGGCCTCTGGTCCTCCTCATGGTCGTGACGCTCGCCAGCACGGTCATCGTGGTGCCGCGCATGGATTTCGAGACGATGATGCGCGATAACATCGAGCGATCGGGCAAAAACATGGCGCCCGAGGACGCCGACCGCATGGTTCGCGTCATGACGGCGTCGGCAAAAGTCTTCGGATACGCGTCTCCGATCTTGGCGATCGCGGTGTGGGCGATCGTCGCCGGCGTTCTTCTCATCGCTTTCCGGCTGTTCGGTGGTGAGGGAACCTTCAAGCAGGCCTTCTCCGTCACGCTTTACGGATGGCTGCCGCTGTTGATCAACAGCATCATCGCCACGATCATCCTCGCGGCGAAGGGATCGGTTGATCCGACACAGATGTCGACGCTCGTGCGATCGAATCTGGCGTTCCTCGTGGATCCGAAAGCCAACCCGCTCGCGTTTGCGGCGCTGTCGTCGCTCGATATCTTCACGGTCTGGAGTCTTGTCCTGTTCGTCATCGGCTTCGCTTACGTCGCCGGGATGTCGAAGGCACGCTCGGCGGCGATCGTGATCAGCCTCTGGGTCGTCGCGATCTTCTTCAAGGTCGGCTTTGCGGCGATCGGCGCGGCGAAAGCGAAGGCTGCCGCGGCGTCGTGAAGCGCCTGCTGCTCATTGCCGCAGCCGTCGTACTCGTCGCCATCATCGTTGTCGCGAGCATCCGTGGCGGGAGGCCGAAAGGCGAGAAGGGTGACGCCACTCACGTGGCGATCGTCTCAGGTATCAAGAACGGTGACTCCGTCGTGACGGGTCCGTTCCGGACGTTGAAGAAACTGCGGGACGGCGACT
The DNA here is from genome assembly GCA_036506455.1 of Thermoanaerobaculia bacterium. Classification (GTDB taxonomy): domain Bacteria; phylum Acidobacteriota; class Thermoanaerobaculia; order Gp7-AA8; family Gp7-AA8; genus DASVHS01. The sequence continues at coordinate 1,870 of DASXRT010000087.1, read as the reverse complement.
CCGTAATCATTACGAAGGAAGAGAAGAGATCCGAGACCGCGGAGAAGAGCGAGAGATGAGCGCACTGCCCGAGACTGCCCCCGAACATCTGATCGAGATGCACGAGCTCACACGGGTGTACCAGCTCGGCCCGCAGGAGATCTACGCACTGAGCGGCGTCGATCTGAAGATCGATCCCGGCGAGTATGTGGCCATCATGGGTCCGTCGGGTTCCGGCAAGTCCACGCTGATGAACATCATCGGCTGCCTCGACACACCGACGTCGGGTCGCTATCTGCTCGATGGAGTGCCCGTCCAGTCGATGAACGACGACGAGCTGGCGGCGATCCGGAACAAGAAGATCGGGTTCGTCTTTCAGACTTTCAATCTGCTCGCGCGGACGACTGCGCTCCAGAACGTCGAGCTGCCGCTGATCTACGCGAAGATTCCGCGTGCACAGCGCCGCACTCTGGCAGAGGAGGCGCTGACTGCGGTGGGCCTCGGCGATCGGATGAGCCACCAGCCGAACGAGCTCTCCGGCGGCCAGCGCCAGCGCGTCGCGATCGCCCGCGCTCTGGTGAACAAGCCCTCGCTGCTTCTGGCCGACGAGCCGACCGGCAACCTCGACTCGCAGACCGGACGCGAAATCCTCGACCTCTTCCGCGACCTGCATACCCGCGGCAACTCGATCATCATGGTCACGCATGAAGACGATGTGGCGCGCGAAGCCAAGCGGATCGTTCACATTCGCGACGGGAAAGTGAAAGACTAGTGCTCAGTGCTGGGTGCTGAGTGCTGAGTGCTGAGTGCTGAGTGCTGGGTGCTGAGTGCTGAGTGTCTACTCGTCGTAGAACTCCTCGGATTTGTGCGTCGATGTCGTGAGAATGTGACGATGAGCAGAATCGACCGCTTCGAAGACATTCGGGCCTGGCAGAAAAGCCGTGCGCTGACAGCGACGATCTATCAGACTTCTGAAGCGGGCAAGTTCGCTCGAGATTTCGCCCTTCGGGACCAGATTCGCGACGCCGCGATCTCCACGCAGTCGAATATCGCCGAAGGCTTCGAGCGCAACCGTCCCCGCGAGTTTCATCAGTTCCTATCGATTGCCAAGGCCTCCTGCGCAGAAGTCCGATCGCATCTGTACACTGCGTTTGACGTCGGTCACATCGATGAGGAAAAGCTGAATTCACTCATGAGACAGGCCGAAGATGTAGCTCGCGACATAGGTGCTCTTCGAGTCTCGATCGAACGGCGGCATCTCCAAAAGTCACACAGCACTCAGCACTCAGCACTCAGCACTCAGCACTGAAGAGTCGGCACCGAGCACCGAAGAAAATGCTCCTTGAGAACGTGAGAATCGCGCTGCGCGCGATCGGCGCAAACAAGATGCGCTCGATCTTTAACCGTTCTCGGCGTGATGATCGGCGTGGCGGCGGTCATTGCGGTTGTGTCGCTCGTACAGGGACTGCAACACAAGATCTCCGCCGATCTCGAGAACGTCGGCTCGACGTTCATCCACGTCATCCCCGACCTCGGCGTACAACGCAATCCATTTCTGCAGTTCCTGATCGAAACCGTGGCCCTCTCCGGCTTCGGCGGCGCGATCGGTATCGTCGGCGGCGTCGGCCTGGCGAACATGATCCGCCTGCTCCTTCGCCGCTGGGTCGAGCTGCCCGCGGTTCACACGCCAATCTGGGCAATCGCCATCGCCTTCGGTTTCTGTGCGTTTCTGGGCATACTGTTCGGGACCTACCCGGCGGCAAAAGCCTCGAAGCTGGACCCCCATTGAAGCGTTGCGTTACGAATAGAAAGCACTCGAAATGCAGTCTCGCTGAGGAGTGTTAGACCGGTCGTGGGACCTCTCCGCAAATTCGGGATTTCTCTTTCGCTG
>DASXRT010000086.1:0-8506 GCA_036506455.1 Thermoanaerobaculia bacterium | reverse complement strand
ATCATCGCCAATCGCAATTTCCAGCAGCTCCGCTCGCAGCGGCAAACGCTGAAGGCCTCGCAGACGTCGATGTTTCTCGCCGTCACTCTGGCGATTCTCTTCGGCACGCTGTGGACCTCGATCTACGCGTCACGCCGCATCACGATTCCCATCAAGGCGCTCGCCGAGGCGACCGGCACGCTCGCCGGCGGTGCGTACGGAACGCGCGTCGACGTCGTGGGCACCGACGAGGTGGGCCGGCTGATCGAGTCCTTCAACGCCATGTCCGCGCAACTCGCTTCGCAGCGTCAAGAGCTCACGGAGACGAATCGCCGCCTCGACAGCGAGCGCGCCTTCATGCAGACGGTCCTCGATAGCGTGGCCACCGGCATCATCACCTTCACCGACGACCTCGAGCTCCTGAGCATCAATCGCGCGGCGCTGCAGATGTTGCAGCTCATCGATGTACCGCATCAGGTATCACTCGACGATCTCCTCTCGGGCGATCTTGCGCCGCTGTGCGATGCGCTGCGCGAGCTGATGGTGCGCGCGGCGCGCGGCCGCGAGGTCACACTGATCCGCGGCGGCGAGCTGCGCTATCTCGAAGTGGCCATCGCGCGCCTCGGCGAGCAGGCCGGATGGGTGGCGGCGATCGAAGACTCCACGCAGCTCGTGCAGGCGCAGAAGCTCGCGGCCTGGAACGAGGCGGCGCGGCGCATCGCGCACGAGATCAAGAATCCGCTCACTCCCATCCAGCTCTCAGCGGAACGGATCGCCAAGAAATTCCAGAACCGCGAGGACGATACCGAAGAGGCGATCGAGCAGGGCACGAGGACGATCGTGTCGGAGGTGACGCAGCTCAAGCGCATGGTCGACGAGTTCTCGCGATTCGCGCGGATGCCGGCCGTGCACATGCGCCACGCGCAGCTCGCCGACATCCTGCAGCAGGCCTCGAGTCTCTATCGCGACGTGAAACCGGGCGTCTCGGTGACCGTGACCGTCGATCCGGACATCGAGCTGCTCATGGATCCGGAACAGATCCGCCGAGCCGTCGGCAATCTTCTGAAGAACGCCGTCGAAGCGACCGAGAGGGGTGAGATCCGCGTCTCGGCGCGCCGCGCTCCGCATCGCGTGGTCATCGCAGTCGCCGACCCGGGCCGCGGCGTTCCCGACGCCGATAAGGAGAAGCTGTTCCTTCCGTACTTTTCGACGAAGGGCCGCGGCACCGGCCTGGGCCTGGCCATCGTGCACCGCATCGTGCGCGATCACGATGGACAGATCTCCGTTCATGACAATCATCCCAAAGGGACGCGGTTCGAGATCGAGCTGCCCGCGTGATGGCGAAGATTCTCATCGTCGACGACGAGCAGTCGATCCGCACGACGCTCTCGAACATCCTCGAGGACGAAGGTCATCGCTCGACCGCCTGCGATTCGGGAGAAGAGGGGATCGCGGCTTTTGCGCGCGAAGAGTTCGATCTGGTGATCCTCGATCTCTGGCTGCCGGGAGTCGACGGCCTGACGGTTCTCGAGCGCATCCGCAACGCCGGAGGGCCGCCGGTGATCGTCATCTCCGGCCACGCCAACGTCGACACCGCCGTGCGCGCCACGCGCCTCGGCGCCTACGACTTTCTGGAAAAGCCGCTCTCGCTCGAGCGCGTGCTGCTGACCGTGAATCACGCGCTCTCGGATCGCAAGCTGCGCGATGAAGTCCGCGATCTGCGGCGATCGCTCGCGCTCGAGGATCTCCTGATCGGCGAGAGCGAGCCGATGAAGAAGCTTGCGTCACAGATCCGCAGCGCCGCGCCGTCGAATTCCCGCGTGCTCATCACCGGCGAGAACGGCAGCGGCAAGGAGATCGTCGCCCGCACGTTGCACCGGCAATCGCTGCGCGGCGATCAACCGTTCGTCGACGTCAATTGCGCGGCGATCCCCGAAGAGCTGATCGAGTCGGAGCTGTTCGGACATCGGAAGGGAGCGTTCACCGGTGCGATCGAAGATCGTAAAGGGAAGTTCGAGCTTGCCGACGGCGGAACACTCTTCCTCGACGAGGTCGGCGACATGAGCCTCAAGACGCAGGCGAAGGTCCTGCGCGTTCTGCAGGAACAGACGTTCCAACGCGTCGGGGCCCAGCAGAGCATTCAGGTCGACGTGCGCGTGATCGCGGCGACGAACAAGAACCTCGAGTCGGAGATCGGGGCGGGGAGTTTCCGCAGCGATCTCTACTACCGCCTCAATGTGATTCCCATCGACGTGCCTCCTCTGCGCGTTCGCGGCAACGACGTCGTGCTCCTCGCCGAGCATTTTCTCCGCCGCTTTGCGGCCGAAACGCGCGCGCCGAAGAAGCGTCTTTCCGCCGGCGCGGCCACGAAGCTGAAGTCGTATCACTGGCCGGGCAACGTGCGCGAGCTACGCAATGTGATCGAGCGCCTGGCGATTCTGCTGCCGCACGACACGATCGCCGCGGAAGACGTTCACCTCGGTCCGCCGGCCGATAGAGCCGCGCCGATTGCGCCGAACCTCCCGCTCAAGGAAGCGCGCGACGAGTTCGAGAAGCAATACATCCTCTCGCGCCTGCGCGAGTTCGCCGGCAACGTCAGCCGCACCGCCGATGCCCTGGGAGTGGAGCGCTCGAATCTCTACCGCAAGTTGCATGCGTATGGGATCAGGGTGGAGCGCCCTTGAAGGTCGTAGGTCGTAGGTCGTAGGTCGTGGGGGCTTTTTGGCGCTGAGGCCCCCACGACCTACGACCGACGACCCACGACCAGTGAAATAGCGCGCTGATGCGAGTCGTTCACCTTGACACTCCGGCCATGCGTCACTACGCTACGCCGGCTTCTCACGCGGGCATAACTCAGTTGGTAGAGTGCGACCTTGCCAAGGTCGATGTCGCCGGTTCGAGTCCGGTTGCCCGCTCCAAAAGAATCTGATTTCGAGGCCGCGACGCACGCGGCCTTTTTCATGTCATGCCCGCCACCTCCATGGGCGGCGCGCGTCGCTGACGGGCCGGAACGCATCGGGATAGTGGCTGACGACAAAGCGACGTCCATTCCAGAAGAGCGAGACGACATCGTAGCGGATCTGCAGGTCGCGCCGTTCCCGCACGTACTCGCCTCCGAGGCGAACGAGGCGTTCCCGCTTGGCCCTGTCGACCGCGTCGTACCCTTCGCCCGCCGCCAGCGACTGCCGCGTCTTCACCTCGGCGATCACGATCGTCCTTCCGCGCCGGGCGATGAGATCGATCTCGCCCGAGCGCAGGCGGACATTGCGGCCGACGATGCGATATCCGCGCAACCGATAGAACCAGACCGCCCGGCGCTCGCCGGCACGGCCGAGCTGCGCCGTTGGGATCATCATCACATCGATCTTCGCGCAGAGTGACGCGAAGGCGGCGAACTTCTACTTCCTGTGGAAGTGCCGCTCGACGTCGAGGTGCTTGATGTCGACGATGATCGGACGCCCGTGCGGGCAGGCGTAAGGATTCGATGAATCGAGAAGCTCGGCGACGAGTCGGGCCATCTCCTCTCCGGAGAGCGGGCGGTGAACTTTGATCGCCGCCTGACAGGCCAGAGACGCGCAGATGCGCTCGCGCACGCGCGTCACGTGCGAGGACTTCTCCTCGAGCGACGCGTCGATCAGCTTGCGCAGAAAGGCATCGAGATCGTTGCGCACGAGCTCGGGCGGCAGCGCGGAGATGGCGAAGGTGTTGCCGGAGAACCGCTCGATGTCGAAGCCCACGAGGCGCAGTTCGTCGAGATGCGACTCGAGCGTGGCCGTCTCCGCGGCACCGCTTTCGTAGAGCATCGGCGTGAGGAGTTGCTGCGAGATCGGCGCGCCGCTGGAGAGCCGCTGGACGTAGCGGTCGTAGAGCACGCGCTCATGCGCGACGTGCTGATCGATGATCCGCAGTCCGGCCGGCGTATCGACCAGGATGTAGCTCAGCCGATACTGTCCGACCACGCGTCCTTTCAGATCGCCGAGGTCGGGCGCGCTCTCTTCTTCGACGAGAGGCGTGGCGAGAATGGCACTCTGCGCGGGGCGGGGAGGCTGCACGACGGCGGCCTGCTGAAAGAGCGGTGTGAACTGCGACGCGCGTGGAACGTCGTAACGCTGCGTCTCGAAGAGTGCTGAGTGCTGAGTGCTGGGTGCTGAGGGAATCGGCGCGTCGCGCAGAAGTGCCGATCCCTCCTCCGCGCCGCCGAGCGCGTGTTTCACCGCCTGCTCGACGAGAACATGCACATGAGAAGAATCGCGAAAGCGCACCTCGGTCTTGGCCGGATGGACGTTGACGTCGACCATCTCCGGAGCGATCTCGAGAAAGAGGATGACGGCGGGATGGCCATCGAAGTCGAATGACTCGCAGGCGCGGCTCGCGGCGTGGGTGAGCACACGATCCCGCACCAGCCGTCCGTTGACGAAGAAGAATTGGTTGCGCCGGCTGCCGAAGCGAAGTCCGCGCGTGACGAAGCCGCCGGCGCGCGTGGTCTCGAGCGCTCCCTCGATCGGTACGAGGTAGCCTGCCGCCTCGCTGCCGATGATCTGCACGACACGCTCGCGCGCATCAGGAGCAGGGGGGAGATCGAGGACGAGGCGTCCATTGTGCTCGAGGCGAAAGGCGCGCGAGGGGAGAGGCAGCGCATACGAGGAGACCACTGTGGCGATGAAGCGGAACTCTGCGTCGGCGCTGCGGAGAAACTTCCGCCGTGCCGGAACATTCTCGAACAGCTCCGCGACGCGAACGGTCGTGCCGCGATCGCGCGCCGCCGGCCGGATCGTGCGGGCGCCGGTGAGCGGATCGCAGTCGATTTCTACAGCGGTATCACTCGCACCATCGAACGTCGTCAGGGTGAAGCGGGAAACGCTGGCGATCGACGGCAGCGCCTCGCCGCGAAAGCCGAGCGTGCGCACACGCGTCAGATCCCCGAACTCGCGGATCTTGGAGGTGGCGTGACGCTCCACCGCGAGCGCCGCGTCATCGTGCGACATGCCGCAGCCGTCGTCGCGCACTTCGATCCGCTTCCGCCCGCCGCCCTCGAGGATGATGTCGATCGTTGTGGCGCCGGCGTCGATCGAGTTCTCGATGAGCTCCTTGACGACCGACGCCGGACGCTCGACGACTTCGCCGGCCGCGATTTGATTGACGAGGTCGGAAGGGAGGACTTGGATGCGGGGCATGACTGATTATGAACTGATGAATTCAGAATTCAGAATGATTCAGAATGAAGAATTCAGAATGAAGAATGAGATACGAAGAGGCAATTCTCAATTCTCAATTCTGAATTCAGATCTCGAGCACAATTTTTCCAAACGCTTCCCTCGCTTCCAAAGCACGATGTCCTTCCGCGATCTGCGCCAACGGCAGCACGCGGTCCACGACCGGGCGCAGCCGTCCGGCGGCGACATGCTTCATGATCTCATGCAGCTCGGCGAGACTACCCATCGTAGAGCCGAGGATCGAGAGAAGTTTGAAGAAGACGAGGCGGAGATTGATCGTCACCTCCGCGCCGGCCGTGGCGCCGCACGTGACGAGGCGTCCGCCTTTGGCGAGCGCGCGGAGTGAGCGTTCGAAGGTGTCGGCACCGACATGTTCGAAGACCACATCGACGCCGCGTTTTGCCGTGAGATTGCGCACTTCATTGAGAAAGTCGGTCGTACGGTACTCGATCGCCACATCCGCTCCGAGCTCGCGTGCGCGCGCGGCCTTTTCCGGCGTCCCGGCCGTCGCGTAGATGGTCGCGCCCCACAGCTTCGCAATCTGGATCGCTGCGCTCCCCACCCCCGACCCGCCCGCGTGAACGAGCACCGTTTCGCCCGGACGGACCTGCGCGCGTGCGACGAGCATGTGCCAGGCGGTCAGCATGTCGAGCGGGATGGCTGCCGCCTGCGCAAACGAGAGATCGCGCGGCTTGCGAATCAGATTGCGGATCGGCGCCAGCATCAGCTCCGAGGCACCGCCGTTTACTGTTTCGCCGATGATGCCGAAATGCGGACAGAGCGGATCGTTGCCGGAGAGACAAGCGATGCAGTGGCCGCACGAGAATCCGGGCGCGACGATCACTTCGTCGCCCGCGGTCCATCCGAGCTCGTTCGACTCGATCGCGTCGATGACGCCGGCGACCTCGCAACCGGGAGTGATCGGCAGCGGAAACTTGTGACCGGGCACGCCTCGGCGCACCCAGACATCGAGATGATTGAGAGCGACCGCACGAACGCGGATGCGCGCGAAGCCGGGGCGGAGGGGTGGGTCGGGCAGCTCGGTGATCTCCAGCGCCTCGAGTCCTCCGTGCTCGCGAATCAAAACTCCTTTCATGAGGCGCGCAATTGTAGAGGGTCGTGGGTCGTAGGTCGTGGGTCGTGGGGGCCTTTTGACGCTGAGGCCCCCACGACCTACAACCCACGACCTACGATCAGCACAAGGCGTGCGATGATGCGTGCGATGGCTCGCAGAATCGGCGCGATGCTCGGCATCGTCATGATCGTCGGCCTCGTCTTCTTCCTGATCTGGCGCGTCTATCTCCACCACCGCCAGGCGGGCGATGAAGATGAGGAGCCCGGCGTCATCGCCGCCGTCACCGTGACATCTAAATTATTGACGTAAAATAGTCTTAGCCTTGGCACGCGGGCTGCTCTATCTCAGAGCATGAAGCTCAGCGCAGCCGTCCTTTCACTCCTTCTCGCGACAGCAGTCATCGCCGCCAAACCGGCCTCTGCTCCGCAGCCGACGGATCTCACGCCGCAATTCCGCGCCGCAGGCCTGGCGATCGACAGGCTCCAGGCGTTCGAGATCGGGGGCGTGGTCGTGATCCGCGGCCGCTCGCTCGATCGCAACGTCGCCGAAGATGCCGGCCGGTTCGCGCAGAGCCTCGGCTACACGCGCATCGCGAACCTCGTTCAGGTCATTCCGCCACCCGACGATGCCGCGATCGAGCGGCGCGCCGAGCGCGAGCTCTCCACGCATCGATCGCTCGACGGCTGCACGTTCCAGGTCGACTCCGACAACGGCATCGTTCGCGTCGCCGGTCACGTCCAGCACGAGCTGCAGAAGGACTATGCCATCGAGCTGCTGCGCAACATCGACGGCGTGCGCGAAGTCCACGCCGACCTGCAGCGGCATTAGCGGACCGTTCGGATCGAGAAGCGGACCTTGCTTCCTTTGAGGTTTTCCGGTGCGTGCAGTGTGCGTGCATAGATCACGCTGACCAGCACCTCGAAATCGCGGATCGTCAGCGCTGTCTCCGTTCCCAATCCCGCATCGGCCACGGCGTCGCTGCTCTTGAACAACTGGTTGTACTTGAATCCAACCGTCCCCGCGCCGAGGTAGCCGATGGCATACACCGTGTTCCAGTGCATGAGCCAGGTTTTGAAGTCACGATTGCGGAAGACCGGGACAAAGTACTCGTTGGTGAGGTGAATCTCCTGCGTTCCCTGCGACTCCCGATCGTTGACGGCGCGCAATGCCTCGCGCCCGCCCATCTTGAACATCTCGTAGCGCGGAATGCTGAAGTTCTCGACCTCCGGCCGGCTCTTGCACAGCGGCGTCTCGCATTTGTCATAACCGAGGAACGTACCGAAATGCAGTCGCGAGAAGATGAATGAGGTGCCGGTGATATCCAAGCGGCGCATGCCTTCCGCTTCGAGCTTCGTGTAGCGGTAGTCGCCCGTGCCGATGCGCGCCGATTCGGTGATGGCGCCGGCGATGCTCGTCCTCTGCGGGCCGATGTCGCGGAACGCGGTCAGCACGGGAGTGATGCGGCCGCGCGACTCGCCGACGATCGCGTTCAGCCGCTCGTCGAATTGCGTGCCGTACTGATAGCCGACCTTTGTGTAGATGTTGTTCTTCTTGTTGTCGACGTTCGCGAGATCACCGAACGTGAGGCGATCATCCTGCAGCAGCCAGAAGTAGCGGCGGTTATAGTCGCGCGGAAATCCGAGGAGGAGCAGGCCGCCGCGCACGCGTTCGAACTCGTTGCTGGTGCCCCGCGATCCGACTTCGGGGAATCCGATGGTGTCGAAGACGCCGATCCGGTAGGTGTAGTTCTTCGCGTAGTACTTGTAGCGAAGGTACGTGCTGATGTCGCCGCTCACGAACTTGTAGTCGATCTGACTCTCGAACAGAACGTTGCGAACGAGCTTGCGCAGGCGGACGCTGGCTGAGCCTTCGGGGAAATAGAGGTTGAGGCTGGGCAGCGACTCGCGCCGCTCGTACCCGCCGCTGGTATCCGAGATCAGTGGCGGCGCAGCGGGCTGCGTCGTCTGCGCCTCGGCCGCTGCGGCACAAAGGATTGCCAGAATGGCGAAGCCAATCTTCAACATGCGCATCGCGACGTCCTCATCGATAACATTTTGGGATGATCGTGGGTGACTCAAGTTATGGTAAACTCTAGAAGTTGAAGTGCTTACGCAAACGAGTGTCCGTGGCTCTGGCACATGTTTTGTAAAGCGGCGGCATTATAGCTGCGGACGGTGACCGTGCGAAGCTTTTAGGAGGTGTGACTTGTTGCGTCTCAAGCATTGGTGTTTGTCCCTCT
>DASXRT010000085.1:0-10024 GCA_036506455.1 Thermoanaerobaculia bacterium | reverse complement strand
CGAGCGGGCTTTGACGTCGACACGGCCAAGGATGGTGTCGAGGCGCTGGAGATGTTGGAGCGCAAGCACTACGCCATCGCGATCGTCGACCTGATGATGCCTCGCCTATCGGGTTACGAGCTCGTGCAGAAGATCAGTACGATGAACCCGCGTCCGGTAGTGATCGTGGCGACGGCATTGACGAACGGAGACGTTGCCAAGATCGATGACACGCTCGTCCGTCGTGTCATCAAGAAGCCGTTCGACGTGAAAGCAGTCGCGGAAGCACTCGTCGAGACGGCCCGACAGATCGCAGCGAAAGAGGCTGCCGCGGAACGAGAAATCCCGATCGTGCCCGCCGAGACCGTGGTCATCCGCGTGAATGACAAGACGGTCGTGAGGATTGAGACAACCGCCGATCCCAAACCGGACGCGACTGAAGAGAAGAAAAGGACGCCGGCCGATGAGACGAAAAAAAGCCCGCCCGGAAAAAGCAACGGTCCCGTCTCGCACTAAGTGCTGATTGCGGCCTCCACCAGAGCACGCTGTTGTTCTTCATGCCGATGGTGCGAACCTGTCGCAGGCGCCGCTGCGATCGGACGGCCGACGTATCGCAGAGTCTGATTCGCCGATAGCATCGCGTTGAGCCGCTCGTGCAGGAACGGCCACGCTCCCATGTTTCGCGGCTCTTCCTGCAGCCAGACGATTTCTGCCGCGTCCGGATAGGACTTCAGCACCTCAGCGATCATCGGTTGCGGGAACGGATAGAGCTGTTCGATGCGAACGACTGGAACACTCGCCTTCGCTTTGTCACGAGCGGCTTTCACATCGTAGTAAACCTTGCCGGCCGTCAGCACGATCCGCTTCGCGTCACCGCTGGCCTCGCCGTCGACAAGAACCGGCTCAAAGCGTCCGCGGGTAAGGTCATCGACGCTCGAGACCGCCATCGGATGACGAAGCAACGACTTCGGCGTCATGACGATCAGCGGCTTGCGCGGGTTGTTCTTCATCTGCCGGCGCAATGCATGGAAATGCTGCGCCGGTGATGTCGGATAGACGACTTGCATGTTGCCTTCGGCGCAGAGCGTGAGGAACCGCTCGAGGCGCGCGCTCGAATGTTCAGGACCCTGGCCTTCGTAGCCATGCGGCAGCAACATGACCAGCCCGCTGTTTTGTCCCCACTTTTCTTCCGCGCTGGAGACGAACTGATCGATGACGATCTGCGCGCCGTTCATGAAGTCGCCGAATTGCGCTTCCCACATCACGAGGCATCCGGGATCGGCGACCGAGTATCCATACTCGAATCCGAGGACGCCGTACTCGGACAGCAGCGAGTCGTAGACGGAGAAGTTCGCCTCCGCATTCGGTTCATTGGTGTCCTGGCTCAGCGCGTTCAGCGGCACGTACTGGTCCCCGGTGACGTAGTCAAAGAGGATGGCGTGGCGCTGCGAGAACGTTCCGCGCCCGCTGTCCTGACCGGAAAGGCGCGCGCGGAATCCATCGAGCAGCACGGCGCCAAAGGCCGTCAGTTCCGCCGTCGCCCAGTCGAGCGGCTCCTTCCCGGCGAGCATCGCACCGCGTTTCGCGAGCACGGGCTTCAGCTTCGGATGTGGAGTGAAGTTCTCCGGCGTCTTCGCCATCGCGTCCGCGATCTGTTCGATCTGTTCGCGCGTGATCGATGTATCGGGCGATGGCTGGTTCTGATACCCGGTGATTTCTTCGTCGGTATAGAGCGGATCTTTCGTCGACGGCGGCCCGTGCTCTTCCTTGGTGCGGTCGAACGCTTCCTGAAGTTGCTTCTGGAACGCGTCGAGCCACTGCTCCGCCTCTTGCGGATCGATGTCGCCCCTGCGCAGCAGCGTCTCGGTGTAGATCTTCCGCACCGACCGATGCTCCTTGATGAACTTGTACATCTTCGGCTGCGTGAGTGAAGGCTCGTCGCCCTCGTTGTGACCCCAGCGCCGGTAACAGATCATGTCGATGACGACGTCTTTCTGGAACTGCTGGCGGAACGCGTACGCGAGCTTCATCGCTCGCACGCACGCCTCCGGATCGTCGCCGTTGACGTGGAAGATCGGCGCCATGACCGCTTTGGCCACATCGGTCGCATACGTCGATGAGCGCGCGGCTTCCGGTCCCGTTGTGAAACCGATCTGATTGTTGATGACGACGTGAATCGTTCCGCCGGTGCGATAGCCCTTGAGCTGCGAGAGGTTCAGCGTCTCGGCGACCACGCCCTGTCCGGCGAACGCCGCGTCACCGTGCAGGAGCAGCGGCAGCACGAACGACCGCCTCCGATCGTTGACCAGTTTCTGTTTTGCTCGAACCATTCCTTCGACGATCGGGTCGACCGCTTCGAGGTGACTCGGATTCGACGCCAGGGTCAGCTTGAGCGTCGTGCCGGCCGGCGAAGTGTGTGAACCATCCGCGCCGAGGTGATACTTCACGTCGCCGGATCCCTCGCGCGTCGAGGGGTCGATGTCGCCTTCGAATTCTCGGAAGATCTGCTCGTACGATTTGCCGAGGATGTTGGCGAGGACGTTGAGTCGTCCGCGGTGGGCCATGCCGATGACCGCCTCGACCACGCCGTCCGCCGCCGCCTCATTGAACAGATGGTCGAGCATCGGGATGAGCGTCTCGGCTCCCTCGAGCGAGAAGCGCTTGTGGCCGACGTACTTCGTGTGCAGGAAGCGCTCGAACGCTTCGGCATCGTTGAGTTTCAACAGAATGCGGCGTTTCGTCTCCAGATCCAGCGGCTGCTTGTTGCGCGACGGCTCCATCCGGTCCTGCAGCCACTTCTTCTGATCGGTCTCCTTCATGTGCATGTACTCGGGACCGATCTTTCCGCAGTAGGTCTCCCGGAGCGTATCGAGGATGTCGCGCAGTTTCGCGGTTTGCTTGCCGCATAGTCCGCCGCACACGAACTCGCGATCGAGATCCCAGACCGTGAGGCCGTAGTACTGCGGATTCAGCTCGGCGTGATGGCCGACCTTGTATTCGAGCGGATCGAGGTCCGCGAGCAGATGGCCGCGCACGCGATACGCGTTGATCATCTGCAGGACCGCGGCTTCGCGCGCCACGGTGTCGGCTTGCGTTCCACCGATGATCCGATTGCGATCGCGCGACCAGCGTACCGGTTCGTATGGGATGCGCAGATCGCGATAGATCTCGTCGTAGAAGTTGTCTTCGCCGATGAGCAGCTCGTGGATGCGCGCGAGGAACGCTCCCGACTCCGCGCCCTGGATGATGCGATGGTCGTACGTCGATGTCATCGTCATCACTTTCGAAATGCCGAGATCAGCGAGCACGCCGGGATCGGAAGCGGAGTATTCGGCGGGGTAATCGATCTGACCGGTGGCGATGATCGCCCCCTGCGACTGCATCAGGCGCGGGACCGAAGCGATCGTGCCGATCGTGCCGGGGTTCGTCAGCGAGATCGTCGTCCCTTCGAAGTCGGAGATCTCGAGCGTGTTGTTGCGCGCCTTGCGCACGACATCGTTGTAAGTCTTGAGAAACTGCGCAAAGTCCATCGTCTGCGCGCGCTTGATGTTCGGGACGAGCAGTGAGCGCGAGCCGTCTTTACGCTCGACGTCGATGGCGATGCCGAGGTTGACGTCTTCGCGATCGACGCGAGCGGGCTGACTGTCCTGCTCCGTGAACGCGGAGTTCATCCGTGGATATTGTTTGAGCGACTTCACGATCGCCCAGGCGATGGTGTGCGTGAACGACGCCTTGCTCTGGCCTGTGAGCGCCAGATGGTTGTTGATGACGCGACGGTTCTCTTCGAGCGACTTGACGGGGATCGTGCGGACAGAGGTCGCTGTCGGGACTTCGAGCGACGCCTCCATGTTCCGAGCGATCTTGCCCGCCGCTCCGCGCAGGACGACGACGTTGCCGGAGGGTGGGGGAACGGCCGTGGGGCGGGGAGGTGGTTCAGGGGTAGCGGCGGGCTTCAGCCCGCCGTCCGGCGCTTCTGCCAAATCCTCTTCCAATACCGGCTGGTAGTCCGCGAAGAACTCGCGCCAACTCGCGCTCACATTGTCGGGATTGCTTCGATATTTCTCGTACAGCTCTTCGATGAAAGCGATGTTCGCGCCGTAAGCTTGAGTGACCGATGACATCTCAATATCTCTAACTGATCGCTATTCCCGCGCATTCTCCGAGCGCTCGACGATCGTATGCGACAGCGAAGTCAATCCCAGCCAGCCGAAGCCGGCGGCGAAGCCGCCGAGAACGTCGGATGGGAAGTGTACGCCGAAGTAGACGCGCGAGAATCCGACGCTGAGGATGATCAAACCGGCCAGCGTGTGCGCGGCGGCTTGAATCGGCAGCGACTGCTGCTCGACGAGATGATGCGCGACGATCGGATAGGTCGCCGCCGACAACAACGAATGGCCGCTGGGGAAGCTGTGCGAGCGCGGCAGCTTGATGCGACGCGCCAGCTCCACCGGTCTCTTGCGCTGAAAAATATTCTTCAGCAGCGTGTTGATGGCCATCGCACCGCCGGTGCTGACCACGACGGTCCACGCTTCATCCTTGCGTCCCTTGCGCAACATCGCGATCGCGGTCAGACCGGCCGCAGTGCCGATCACCGCATGCGTGCCGAGCTGCGTGATCGCCTCCATCGTCCGATGCATGCCCGGGTTATCGATCGTATGCACGGCGTTGATGATGGCCGTGTCGTACTCATCAGCCGTCCCGGCCACGACGTGCTCTGCCTGCTCCTTGAAGAACCAGAAGGCGAGACCGGCGATCACCACGCCGCCGGTCGTACCGAT
Organism: Thermoanaerobaculia bacterium; assembly: GCA_036506455.1. Taxonomy (GTDB): domain Bacteria; phylum Acidobacteriota; class Thermoanaerobaculia; order Gp7-AA8; family Gp7-AA8; genus DASVHS01. Next base: position 5,267 of record DASXRT010000085.1, on the reverse strand, counting down.
CGCCAGCGGCAGAAAGCGTTGACGGCGCTTGGTTTTCGGCTTCTTTGCAGCCACGGGGCCGAAGTCTAACAGTCCGTGGCGTAGCGTTCGCAATAGCTCCTCCATATGGATGGTCAGATCATCCGCTGTCCATCGTGCGGGCAGGCGAACCGAGTCCCGCCGCTCGGCAGCGGAAAAAAAGCAGTTTGCGGAAAGTGCGGAACGGCGCTGGAAGCCGGGAGCGACGGTCACCCGATCGAGCTGACCGATGTCGATTTCGCGCGGAGCATCAGCCGGGGCAAATTCGTGGTCGACTTCTGGGCGGCGTGGTGCGGGCCATGCCGGATGATCGCGCCGGTGATCGAGCAGCTCGCCGGCGAGCGCGCAGACGTGCGCTTTGCGAAACTCAACGTCGACGAAAACGGCCGCACCGCGGAGCAGTTCGGCGTGCAGGGGATTCCGCTGCTCATCTTTTTCAGGGATGGTCAGGAGCGCGGCCGGCTCGTCGGCGCGGTGCCGCGTCAGCGCATCGAGGCTGCCATCGACCAGTACCTCTCGTAGGAGATGACCGTGGCCATCTATCCGCGAGAGGAGCGTCCGGCCAGCGAGCTCGAGATCTTCGCAAAGAAAGTGGCGATCGTCGCCGCCTTCGGCATCCTGCTCGCGCTGCTGTGGGCCGTTCGCGACATTCTCATCCTCATCTTCATCGCCGCCGTGCTCGCGGCCGGAATCGCGCCGGCGGTCCATCGCGTCCGCGTGGTGAGCCGTTTCTGGTTCCATCGCAACATCCATCGCGGCACGGCCGTGATGATCGTCTACTTTCCCTTCGTCGCCGTCGTCACGACACTGCTGGTGATTCTCATTCCGCGACTCGTCGCCGACTGGCAGCAGCTCAGCGTGCAGCTCCCCGTACTGATCGAGACGAACGTGCTTCAGCCGCTGGAGAAGTACGTGGCCATGGATCAGGTTCGCGCGGCGCTGCGCGAAGGGATCACGGTGCAGCGCTCGACCATGATCGCGTATGCGCGCAATGTGGCCACGGTCATCGCGTCGGTCGTGGCGGTCTTCTTCATGGTCGCGTACATGCTGATCGACGCGCACCGGTTACGAAACTACGTCCTTCTTTTCTATCCGGCCGAAGTGCGCGCCGATCGCCGCCGCATCCTCACGCGAATGGCGCGTCGCATGAGCTCATGGTTGTCGGGGCAAATCGTCCTCGCGGTCATCATCGGAGTGTCGACATTTTTCTGGCTGCTTCTGCTCCGATTGCCTTACGCACTGCCGCTGGCGATCCTCGCCACCCTCGGCGAGATGGTCCCGGTCATCGGCCCGATCCTCGGCACCACGCCGGCGCTGGCGATCGCCCTTCTTCATTCGCCGTGGCAGTTCTGGGCGATGCTCACCTTCGCCGTGCTGCTGCAGAAGTTCGAGAACCTCTTCATCGCGCCGCGGGTGATGTCGCGCAAGGTGTCGATCTCGCCGCTGGCGGTGTTCATCGCCTTCCTCATCGGCGCTTCGCTGTTTGGCATCGTCGGCGCGATCATGGCCATCCCCGTAGCGGTGATCGTGCAGGTCGCGTTCGACGAAGCGTTCGTGGCGCGGCGCGAGCGTCGTCTGGACATCGATCGCGCCGGCACGCTCCGGCGGCGATCGCGCTAGTCCGTTACAATGCCCTAGCCTGAAGGCGGCGGCAAGCCGCCGCACTCCAAGGCCACTGCGAGATGAAGTCACTGTGTTCCGCGGCCATTCTTCTCGCTGCGTCTCCGCTGGTCGCGCAGCCGTCGTTTCTTTCGGGCTGGACGTTCAACGAGCGGATCGAGATCCGCGCGAACTATCGCGACAGCCGGCACGAGCGATTCCCGCTGCGCTTCAAGTTCCCTCCGGAGTTTCTTCCGATCGGCCAGACGGTCGGCTACGAAGAGACACCCGGCGCGGGCCATCACCTCGAGCTGAGCGTTTTGCAGATCCGGCTCGACGCGAAGTATGGAAAGTTGTTCACCGCGCATGCGCAGATCCACGGACAGGACAAATACCGGCGCAACCCGACGACGAGCGATCGTCAGGTCGATGCCGATGAGCTGTGGATCCGCGTCGGCGAAAAGCCCGAATTTCTCGAACGGCCGGAGCACACATCATTCTTCGCGCAGATCGGTAAGGCGCCGAAGATGGAGCGGCAGCCGATCCGGCTGCTCGAGAGTTACGGCCTCGCGGCCACGTCGTTCAATCGAATGGAAGACACACAGTTGCTCGTCGGCGGAACGGTCCGGCGAAATCTCTACTGGCGTCTGCAGCTCGCGAACGGCAATCCGCTGTTCTTTCGCGACCCGAACGCCCTCGCGGGGGACAATGGCGAGCCTGAGCTCAATCCGTTCCTCCATCCGCATCCCGATCCGCGCGTGAAGTCAGGTTTCCCTATTCTCTACAACGCGGAAGCGGAGAGCCTCTTTTTCGAGACCGCCCATCTGCAGTTCGGACAGGGACTCGGATATCGATGGCAGCGATCCGATCAGAGCTTCGGCTTCGACGCGATCCTCTTTCATTACCGACGCACGATGGCCGACGAGGTCGATCTCACCGGGACGTTCTACGGCGGTGACATCGATCTCCTTCTCGGTCCTCTTTCCACTGGCGTACCGATCCACGGTCGCACGAAGGAGGAGTACGGCGGCCGCCTCTACAGCGAGTGGCACGGCTTGACCGCCATCGCGCAATTCACCAAGCAGGCGGTGGCAGGACTGCAACGCCAGGGGTACGAAGTGGAGGCGGGCTACAAGCTCAACACTTCGTTCGGACCGCTCGAGTCGATTCAGCCTGCAGCGCGAATCAGCGGTCTCACGAATCGCTTCCGCGGCAATGCGCTGCTCTATCCCGCTCCGAGTATCTGGTGGCCGTGGACGAAGATCGACGCCGGCGTGCGGGTCGGCTTCGCCCACAGCACCGATCTGACGATCGAACACGCCAAGCACAACATCGGCGCCCCGCGGAAACTGAATGTGAGCGAGACGCTGGTGACGCTGCGAGTGCGGATCTGACGAGTGCGGATCTGAGGATGAGGGATGCCCAGATCATCGTCCCTGATCCCTCATCCCTGATTCACGGTCCGTCTCTTGCTCTCTCCTCCAACGGAGGCTGACATGAGGAACGAGATGATCGGTGCGGTGGTCCGGCGGGCGATCGAGCATCCGGAGTTCCGGCGACGCCTTGTCGAGAATCCGCACGATGCGCTCACCGCGCATGGGTTCGCGCTCGAGGATGCTGAGCTCGCCGAGATCGAGAGAATCCGCGGCTCGCTAGGAGACGGCGGCGGCGATGCCGAGGAGAAGCTCGTTACGATTGCCGAGCGATACGGCGTGCACCTCCGGTAGACCTGCGTAACCTCGTTCCCTCCGATCCGTCACATTGAAACGGAATACGTGTTTGTCCGGTCCGGTTCGGACCGTCGCCAATCTCGGATGAAACGAGCATTCCTCCCAGTTGCTCTGCTGCTTTCTGCGCAAGCGCTTCTTGCCGCCAACCCGTCCGCGCGCACCGGTGCGCGGATGGTGTTCGACGAGGCGAGCGGCTTCACGATTCTCTTCGGCGGTGAAACGGCCGTCGATACCGGAACGGTTCAGGCGTATGAGCCGAATGAGACGTGGATCTGGGCCGGCGATCGCTGGATCCAGCGCTTTCCTGCACACAGCCCCACAGGCCGATCCTCGCCGGCCCTGGTCTACGACTCGAATCGCGCGCGCATCGTCCTCTTCGGAGGCAGGAGCGGGAAGACTGATCTCGCCGACACATGGGTCTACGACGATCAGGACTGGACGCAGATTCAGACTGCGAGTGCTCCGCCGGCTCGCTCGTTCCCCGGCGCCGCGTTTGACCGCGTGCGCGATCGCATCGTGCTCTTCGGCGGAGGCACGACGACCACCGCGACGAACGGCACAGCGACGATCACGAATCTCTACGACACGTGGGAGTTTGACGGCACAACCTGGACGAAAGTCATCGATAGCGGCCCGACGGTCACCCGGCCGATGCTCGTCTATGACGAGGTGCGCAACCAGACGCTTCTCGTCGGCGAAGACGACAAGCTCGTGCCGAGCATGTATGCGTACGATCCCGCCGCGCGCGTGTGGAACCAGATCACTCCCGCGGCGATGCCGCCATGCGCCAATCAGGCGGCCCTCACGTTCCAGCGCAGCAGCGGGACCGTCGTGCTCGTTGGAGGCGTCTGCGTCACTGCCACTTCGAGCTCTCCCGTCAGCGAAGAAGTGTGGTCGTGGGACGGCACCAACTGGACGAAGCTCGAGACCAAGAGCGCGATCACACGCGTGACGAATCAGGCGCTCGCGTACGATGCGGCGCGCAACGTGACGGTGGAATTCGGCGGAACGGAGGCCTACGGCTCTCCGACCAGCGCGACCCACTCCTTCGATCCATCCCTCGGCGACGACACGCACGCCGGTGACTGGGTTTCTCACGATACGAACGCCGGTCTTCCCGGCCCCCGTTCGCTGGCACCGCTGCGGGCCGATCCAGTCAACAAGGTCGTCTACTTGCTCAACGGTCTGACCGACGGAACCTACTACACCGATTTCTGGATGTATCAGAACGGTGGATGGCAGAAGATCACCGCCGACAACACGCCGTCCTGCGGAACGCCGTTCGCTGCATTTGACACCGATCGCTCGAAGCTCGTCGCCACGTGCAATGACGGAAGCACATTCGAGTGGGACGGCACAGCGTGGAAGACATTCGCGGATCTGAAGACGAAGCCGTCGTTCCGGCGTTTCTCGGCGATGGTCTACGACTCGTCCTTGAAGAAGACCGTTCTCTACGGCGGCTACGATGACGCGAACTATGTCAACAACACGTGGCTCTGGGACGGCACGCAGTGGACCGAGCAGAAAAAAAAGGCCGCGCCGGCGCGCGGGCTGACGGCGATGTGGTTCGATCCCGTGCTGCACAAGACCGTTCTGTTCGGCGGTATCGGGCGGCCGCGTCCGCAGGACCGGCTGGAGCGCTACGCCGACATGTGGTCGCTCGACTCCAACGGCTGGACCGAGCTGAAGCCGTCGACTCTGCCGACCACGCGTTACGGCGCGCAGGTGGCTGTCGATCCGCGTTCGGGTCACGCGATTCTGTTCGGCGGACTGCGTCTCGAGGTCGATTCGAAAGGTTTGCAGAAGCAGGTCTACGCGAACGACATGTGGGAGTGGGACGGATCGAACTGGAAGCAGCTCACGACTGATGGCGCGCCGACGCCTCGCGAAAACGCGTCGATGGAGTTCGACTACAGCCGC
>DASXRT010000084.1:0-20934 GCA_036506455.1 Thermoanaerobaculia bacterium | reverse complement strand
CGTACTGATCTTCTGCACGAGCTCGTAACCCGATAGGCGAGGCATCATCAGGTCGACGATCGCGATGGCGTAGTGCTTGCGCTCCAACATCTCCAGCGCCTCGACACCATCCTTGGCCGTGTCGACGTCAAAGCCCGCTCGTGATGCGACTCGCTCGAGCAATTTTCTGATCGGCGCGTCATCATCGACGATGAGCAGCGGGACCTTCGCCTTCGAACTCACCGCCAAATAATTGTGCAATACCCGTGCACATTTATTTGCACGTAAATATTTCTATACAAAAGACTTATATACGCGGAATGTGGTAGGCACGGCAGCGGCGCCCGGGATCCGGGCGCCGCTGGTCGAGGCTGCTAGAAACTCACGGCCACGCGGGAGTAAACGAAGCGGCCGTTCATGCCGAACGGTGAATTTCTCGGATACTTGAACGCGCCGGCGCTGCCGACCTGCTCGGTGGCGTTGGGGGTACCGGCGCCAAGATTCTGGCCCGGGAATACATCGAACAGATTTTCCGCGCCGACGGCGAAGGTGTACTTACTCCAGCGATAGGAGATCTCGAGATCGGCCAGCCACGTCGCCGGATACACCTGATCGTCCTTTGCAACGGTGTTCAGACTGCAGTACTCACCGTAGCGGCTCTGCCGCGCAGTGATGTTCCACGGCCCCTGACCATAGCTCTGCATCAGCCGTGCGTTGTCGCGCGGCTGGCCGCACTCGACAGTCCGCCGCTCGCGGCGGTCGAAAAGGACGGCGCCAAGGCCGGTGAGCTGCGGAGGCGTCGGCGCGAGGGCGACGATTTTCGTCTCGTTGTTGCTGTACGCAGCCGACAAGTCGATGTGCCCGTTGAAGAGCGACCGCTGATGGTTGATGACCAGATCGTAACCGTTGGTGCGCGTGTCAATGGCATTGGTGAAGAACCGCGCTCCGTTGACGCCAAACGGTGCCAGGATCGCCTGCACCTGCGGCTGATTGAAATTGCCCGAGAAGACAATCCGGTGCTTGATGTTGATACGGAAGAAGTCGGCCGTCATCTCCAGGTTCGACATTGGCTGCCACACGACGCCGCCGCTGTAGTTGCGCGAAGTCTCCGGACGAAGCGGCTTCGCGCCGAGAGCCACGGCGATCGCGCTGGCGACCGGATACGTTCCCACCTCGAACGGGACGATGGCTCCGGTCACCGGATCGGGAAGAAAGTTCGTGCTCACGGTCGAGAACCACGCCTGGCTGAGTGATGGCGCGCGGAATCCTGTGCTCGCCGCGGCGCGGATGATGAATGGCTTTGCGGGCGTGTAGCGCAGCGTCAGTTTGCCATTCGTGGTGTTACCGAAGTCGCTGAAGTGCTCGTAACGTCCTGCCAGACCAATGCGCAACTGCTTCAAAACGTCGCCTTCGGTATCAATGTAAACGGCCCTGCTGTTTCGCGACGCATCAACTTCGCTCGATGGTCGGAACCCAGGAAAAACCTGCGAACCTGGCGTCCCCTTGCCGCCTGCTTGATTGACATGACCGCCATCGATGTACGAGGCCGGTTCGCCAGCGATGATCTGATACCCATCGCGCCGATACTCCACACCTGTGGCGACATTGAGTGGACCGGCCAGGCCCACATTGAATCCGCGTGAGATGTCCACATTGGCCGTGTACTGCTTGTCCGCAAGCGCGCCTGCGTAGAACGAGGTCTGATTCGGCGGGATCGTTGGACCAAGCGAAACGTTCAGTGAGTGGCGAACATAGAAATCGTATTTGTTGCGCCCGTAGCCGAGGCTGGCATCGTAGAACCACTTGGCCAGCTCGCCGCGCATACCTCCGGTCAACGCGGAATCAGCAATGCGCGGTTCGATCAGCGGCAGGAAGCCGAGGGGATAGATCTGCGGCCAATCCGTGGTGTCGAGCGCGCGGCGGTAATTGCCGCCATGGGAGCCGTGACGAAGGCCATAGGTGCCGAAGCCGTAGAAAATCTGTTTTCCATCTTCGCTAACAGGAAGATTGAGATTCACCAGCGACATCAGATCGCGCCCGTAGTTATCCCCCCAATGTGTATTCGGCTGCGGCACCGGGTTGTTACCGGCATCTCCGGCCTTGATTTGATTGCGCGGATCGGGCAGCGCACGATTGGTCGCGTATTTATCGCGATACTCGACGGTCCCGAAAAGGACGCCGCGCGCGACGTTCCATCCGCCGCTCAGATTCGTGTCAAGGGTCTGTCCATCGCCATGGGTGGTCGAGCCACCCTTCACTTCGAGCTTCAATGGCTGCGCATCGGACTTCAGCACCAGATTGAGCACGCCGGCAATGGCATCGGAGCCGTACTGCGCCGCAGCGCCGTCGCGAAGAATCTCAATGTTGTCAATCGCCGACGCGGGGATGGCGTTGAGATCCACGCCGCTCGATCCGCGGCCGATGGTGCTGTTGATGTTGACCAGGGCGCTGACATGCCGGCGTTTGCCGTTAACCATGACCAGAACCTGATCGGGACCGAGCCCGCGCAGCGTGGCTGGGCGCACGCTGTCGGTACCATCAGAGATCGTGGGCCGCGGAAAATTAAAGGACGGAGCGATCTTCTGGATGATCTGACTGGTCTCCGTGGAAGGAGTCGTCTCGATCTGCTCGCGCGGGATGATGTCAACAGGCACCGCTTTCTCCGACTCCGCATTGATGGCGCGAGAGCCGACGGTGATCTCCTGACCGAAGCCGAGTCGGAGCGCAAAGTCGTGCGACATCTCACCCGGATTCAAATTGATGTTCGCGGTGCGGGGCTGAAAACCTTCCATCGTGACGGTGAGCTTCACGCTGTGACCGCGCACCTGCGTGGCCGGAACGATCAGTGTGTATTGCCCCTGCGCGTCCGTGACGGTTCTGAGATTGAGCTCATCGATCGCGACGGTCGCGCCCGGAAGCGCCGAGCCGTCGCTGGCGATGGTGACGCGCCCTCGAATCGTGGCACTCTGCGCGAAAAGCGACGTGGAAACGAAGAGAGTGAGACAGAGAACGAGCTTCCGCATGATTCGCTCCTTCCTGCTACGGGACGATTTGTTTGCGCTATCTAAACAGCAGCGGGCTTCTTGAGCAAGTCGCGATGCCAGGAATCTTGGGCGCGGCGCTCCCACGCGCCGCTGCGGATCTCGCCGAGCGTCAGCACCGTAGTATCGAACACCGTGGTGTGCGGGTCGCCTTTTTCGCGAAACTCAGCGCGGCTCATGGCGTCGAGACGGCCGTCGCCGTGTCGGAAGAAAACTCGGTTCGCGTCGAGGATCGACACACCGAGCTCCTGCTCGAGCTGCCGCAAAGTCCCGAAGAGACGATCGATCGAACAGCCGGAGCGCTCCGACGTCTTCTCCGCGGCGACGATCAGAAACGTCCCTTCGACGAGATCGCGCGCCGAGTCGATCGGCTGCCCATGCGCGGCCCAGTTCGCGAGAAACGCATCGACGCGCTGAAGAAGCTTCACTTCCTTCGCCTCATCAAGTGAGGGAGAGACGCCGAAGATCCAGATGTAGGCGTCGTCGGAGAGTTGTTTCAGGTCTCGTCTCGGCATGTTCGTCTCGTAAGCTAAGATCGCGCCGTGAGCTTCGCACGTCTCGTCAACCGACTCAAGGAAGGATTTTCGACCCCTCCCGAGAAGGAGCAGCACGATCCGCTCCGACTGGCAACCGCGGCGGTGCTGCTGGAGATCGGCTACGCCGACGGAACCTTCTCGCCGGCCGAGGGAGAGGATTTGACGAGTTACCTGGAGCGCGCGTTCGAGCTTTCGCCGGAAGAGGCGCGCGAGCTCATCGACGAAGCGACCGAGATCCGCAACCGCACGATCGATCACTTCGCTCTCACGAATTACATCCGCAAGAACGCGTCGCTGTCCGATCGCATCGAGATCGTGAAGACGATGTGGCGCATGGTCTACTCCGACGGCAGGCTCACCGATTACGAGAACTATCTCGTCCGCAAGCTCGCCGACCTCCTCGGCCTGGAGCATCACGTCATGATCGATGCGAAGGTGGCCGTGCTTCGCGACATGGGAATGGCCACGCAGTGATCGAGTCGCATCAGGTCGCCGTCATCGGTGCCGGACCGATCGGACTCGAGCTCGCCGTCGCGCTGAAGAAGACCGGCGTCGATTACGTGCAGATCGACGCGCGTCAGATCGGATCCACAATCGAGTGGTATCCGACGCAGATGCTCTTTCATTCGAGCTCCGACCGGCTCGCCCTGGCCGGAGTACCGATCCAGACCGCGAACCAGCAAAAGATCACGCGCGAGGAGTATCTCGCCTATCTGCGGGCGCTCGTGATTCAGTTCGGACTGGAGGTGCGTACTTACGAACGCGTCGAAGACGCACGACGGGCGCCGGGCGGCTCGTTCGATCTGCGGACGCGAACGATTCACGGGGTCGAGCACCGCTATCGCGTCGAGCACCTGGTCCTCGCGATTGGCGCGATGCATGCGCCACGACTCTGCGGCGTGCCGGGCGAAGAGCTGCCGCACGTCAGCCATTACTTCCACGATCCGCACATGTACTTCGGCAGGAAGCTGCTCATCATCGGCGGCCGCAATTCGGCGGTCGAAGCAGCCGTGCGCTGTCATCGCGCCGGTGCCGATGTCACGATCAGCTATCGCGGTGATGACTTCGATCCCAAAGTCGTGAAATTCTGGCTGCTGCCCGAAGTGCGCGCATTGATCCGCGACGGTCTCGTCCGCTTTTTGCCGCGGACAAATCTGCTGGAAATCCGCGGCGGCACCGTTCTTCTCGAACCGATCGGCGAAGTCGCCGCTGATTTCGTTCTCATGCTCACCGGCTATCGTCAGGACACGACGCTCTTCGAGATGCTCGGCGTCGAACTGCGGGGACCGGCCCGCGAGCCCGCTCACGATCCGGAGACGATGGAGACGAATGTTCCCGGCGTCTACATCGCCGGCACCGCCATCGCCGGAACGCCGCCACGCAAAGTCAGCGTCATCGTCGAGACATGCCACGTGCACGTGCCGCGCATCGTGCACTCCATCACCGGAAAGCAGGTCGAGCCCGTGGCGCCGGGAGCGGAAGACGATTGACGACCAGCACTCAGCACTTATCTCTGCGTGAGTAGCGCGAAGCCGATCATCTTGTAGAGCAATCGCGCGCCGACGTTCGCGTCCCACTCGTCCTCGCCGGGCGAGACCTCGCAGAGATCGAGACCCACGATGCGCTTGCCGGAACGCTTGAGGGCGCGCAGAAGGCCGATCGCTTCGTTCCACGACAATCCGCCCGGAACGGGAGTTCCTGTTCCGGGACAGAGCGTCGGGTCGAGACCATCGATGTCCCACGACAAGTACACGTCATCCGGCAGCTCCGCAACGATCGCATCGGCCAGGCGTCCGAACGGCGCGCCATCCTCTTTCAATGCGGCGAGATCCGAATCGAAGAACGTCACGATGCGTCCCTTCGACTCCTGAATCATGCGACTCTCCGCTTGTCCCACGTCGCGGACACCGACCTGCACGAGCTTGCTGATCTTCGGAAGTCTCGTCATGACGTTGTGAAAGATCGAGGCGTGCGAGTACGTGAATCCTTCATACGTATCGCGCAGATCGGCGTGCGCGTCGAGGTGGAGGACACCCATGCCCGGATACTTCTCGGCGTAGGCGCGCATCGCTCCGAACGGAACGGAATGATCGCCGCCGAGAACTACCGGCATCTTGCCTTCCTCGAGAAAGCTGCGCGTCTGCTCGTAAACCCAATCGTTGACCGCCCCGCTGATCCTGTTGACGGCCGTCACTCTCTTTCGCCCGAGTTTCTTCGCTTCGGCATTCCATCGAACAATCTTCTTCGGAAGAGGAAGCATGGCGATGCCGGCTTCGTACGGACGTCCTGTATCGCGATCGAAGAGATCAACCTGTTTCGATGCCTCGAGCACGGCGGCCGGACCCCGCGACGTGCCGCCGCCGTAGGAGGTAGTGGCCTCGAAAGGAACAGGAATGATGACGACCTTCGCGTCGTCAGGAGAAAACGGCAGGCCGTAGATGCCGTCGCCTTCCGCGGCGGCGTCGGGATCGAAGACGTGCTCGCGTTTCAATCCATGTCCATCGGATTGATGTACGGCTTGTCCTTGTCGGCGCGCTTGAGCGCTTCCTGGAACTTTTCTTCGAGCAGGCGGCTGCGATCCTTCTGGCTCTCGAGCTGTTTCTCGAAGCGCTTCTCCGCCTCGCTCTTCTGCGTCTGGAGATTCGAGACCATCGACTCGAGCGATCCGCCGACTTTTCTCTCCTTCTCTTTATGGAAGAGGACCTCACCGGTGATGCGATCGATCACGAGAAGCGAGTCACAGGACGGGCAGTTGATCTCGAAGTTGGCAGCCATGGCGTGCTCCAGCCTCATTCTAGCGCCGACGCGAGGTCGGCGATCAGATCATCCGCGTGCTCCAGGCCGATCGACATCCGCAAGAGGTTCTGCGGCGTCTTTGAAGTCGGTCCCTCGCTCGAGGCCCGGTGCTCGATCAGGCTCTCGACGCCGCCCAGAGACGTGGCGCGCGTGAAGAGCTTCGTCTTCGCTGCGACACCGAGAGCTTCGGCGCGACCACCGCGGACCAGAAATGACAGCATGCCGCCGAATGCGCTCATCTGCCTCCGGGCGACGTCGTGCAGCGGATGCGACTGAAGACCGGGGTAATAGACCGCCTCGACCCGTCGATGTTTCTCGAGAAATCGCGCGACGGCCATCGCGTTCTCGCTGTGAGCGCGCATGCGAACGGCCAGCGATCGGATGCCCCGGAGAACCAGCCACGAGTTGAAGGGCGAAGCGACAGAGCCGACGAGATGGCGCGCGCGCTCGACGTGCTCGAGGAGCTCGGCGCGACGCGCGAAGATCAGCGCCCCACCCTGCACGTCGCTGTGGCCGCCGAGGTATTTGGTCGTGGAGTGGAGGACGACATCGGCGCCGAGCTCGATCGGCCGCTGCAACGCCGGCGTAGCAAACGTGCCGTCGACCATCGATGTCGCCCCGCGCTCGCGGGCGAGCGAACAGAGCGCGCGGATATCGACGATCTTCATCAGAGGATTCGACGGGCTCTCGATCCAGACGACCTTCGTCTCCTTTCGCATCGATCGGCGAACGGCGTCGACGTTCTCCATCCCGACGATATCGAATCCGATTCCCCACTTCGAAAAGAGCTCGCCTCCAAGCGCGCGAAACGAGTAGTAGCTGTCGTCCGGCAGAATCACGTGCGCGCCGGCGGGTAAGGCCTGCAGCAGCGCTGTGCCCGCCGCCATTCCGGAAGCGAACGCCAGCGCCGCTTCGCCGCCATCGATCGCGGCCAGCGCCTCTTCGAGATGGCTCTGCGTCGGATTCCCGTCGCGGATGTACGAGTATCCGCGCGGCGTATCGCCCTCCACGCTGCGCTCGAACGTGGTCGACAGATGGATCGGCGGTGCGACCGCGCCCGTCTCCTCGTCGATGTGCATGCCGGCGTGCACGGCCTTCGTCTCGAAATGCATACGCGGAGTATGATGCACGGACTCCTTTGCATGGTGCGGGCGCGCAAGCAGGCAATCGTTCTCGTCCTGGACGACGAGGAGAGCGTCGGCACGCTGGTGAATGCGGCTTGCCGGAAAAGAGCTTCCGGATCATCTGGAAGCCGGACGTCGAAAGCGCTTCCCGCGCCATCATCGACGCCCCTCCCGACATCGCTCTGATCGACATCGACCTGCACGGTCCCCAAAAAGGATTCGAGTTTCTGCGAAGGCTGCGTAGCAACGAGAAGACGGCGAACGTTCCTGTCGTGATGCTCACGGGATCGGCCGACACGCTCGACCGCGAGAGATCGCTGCGCATGGGAGCGGACCGCTATCTCATCAAACCGGGGCGTGCCGAGACGCTCCGGCGTGTCGTCCGCGAGCTCATGGCCTCACGCGACGAGATCTGGTGGACGATCACGATGCGCGACGAGCAGGTGCAGCGTCTGCGCGAGCTCTTCTTCGACACGACGACCGATGTCCCCACTCTCGCTCTCGTCGTCGACGAAGTACGGCGGCTGATCGAATCGGGAGAGACGATCCAAGTCGTCTGCCTGGAGATCGAGCCACTCTTCCGCACCGGCGAGCGCGATCTGTGGGAATCGTTCGACCGCCTGCGGCGTGAATTCGTCCGCGGCCTCCGCGTCATGGCCTCTCCGATCCTCGGCAATGAAGTGATCATCGCCACGAGCCATTCGGGAGCGAACGACTTCTACTGTTTTGCACGCGCGGCCGATCCCTCGGTCAACGTGAGCGTCATGGCGCGCGACCTGGAGAGAACGGCTCGAAACGCGCTCCGCTTATTGCAGACCGATCCGCTGGTCGCGGAAGAGGTGATGATCGTCGCCGGCGGCGCTGTCTCGCAGCCTCACCCGGGTTTCGCGCCACGCATGCTTTACAACGCGGTGCGCGAAGCGAAGGACAGCGCCGAGCGTCGCGAGACGCGCTACCTGCAGGCGATGCGTGAAAAGCTCGTGCGCGCCATCCGCGGTCACCAGATCAACACACTTTTTCCAGCCGGTCATCGACCTGACAACGGATCGATCCTCGGCTACCAGGCGCTCTCGCGCGGGCCCGCGGGAACCGACATCGAGAATCCCGAAGTCATCTTCGAGCTGGCTCGCGACTTCGACCTCGTGTGGGACCTGGAGACGCTCTGCATCGAGAACATCCGGCCGTGGCTCAATGAGGTCTGCCAGCGCGGATTCCTCTTCTTCAACGTAGAGTCGCATTTCATCCAGCAGCTCCATCACCGCGGCACCGGCGTCTTCGATTCGTTCTTCTCCTGCCATCGCCAGGTCGTCATCGAGGTGACGGAGCGAAGCGCGATCCGCGATTACGGGATGTTCCGCCGCGCGTTGCACGAGCTCAAATCGATGGGCTTCATGATCGCGATCGACGACTGCGGCTCGGGATACGCCACGCTCGAGGCCATCGCGGAGCTCAAGCCCGATTACCTGAAAGTCGGCCACTCGTTGTTCAACGGCGTCGAGCGCGATCCGATCCGGCGGCAGCTCGTCGACCTGGTGGCACGCGCCGCGACCATGATCAACGCCGGCTGCATCGCCGAAGCGATCGAGACCGAAGAGCAGCTTCGCGTCACACGGGAGCTCGGGATCGACAAGGGCCAGGGGTTTCTGTTCGCTGCGCCGGGACCATGGGAGGAAGTAAGGAACTGGCGTCCGCCTGCTTGACAAGATGGCGCAAGACTTGAAACCCTGCGCGCGGGCCTCGAGAGTACATGCGGACTCCTCCGCTGCGCCGCCGTACCGACCAGGAGACCGGCGACCCTATCTCATTACGGGCACTGGTCGTCGATGATCACGAGCCTTACCGCGATTACGTCGCGTCGTTGGTTTCCCGGTTCGGTTTCACTGTGACCGCCTGCGCCGATGGTGCCGAGGCGCTCGATATCCTGCGCGAGGAACGGTTCGACATTCTGATCATCGATCGGGAAATGCCGCGCGTGAGCGGAGCGGACTTGATCACCGCGGTACGCGCGCTGGAGAATCACGGCGACGTGTACGCGGTCATGCTCACGGCCCGCGGAGACGTCGAGACGAGGATCGCCGCGTTGCGCGACGGCTTCGACGACTTCATGGTCAGGTCGTCGGAGATGGAGATCGCCGCGAAGTTGAACGCGGCGCGGCGGCTGGTCTCGCGCCAGAAGCGGCTCGACGAGACCGTGCGCGAGCTCTACGGATTGGCCACCCGCGACGAGCTCACCGGCCTCTTCAACCGCCGCTTCTTCTTCGCCGAGGCTGAGCGCCTTCTCGCGGAAGAAACGGTCATCAATCTGATCTTCTTCGATCTCGACGAGTTCAAGTGGGTCAACGACACCTTCGGCCACCTCGCCGGAGACCGCATCCTTCGCGACATCGGCGCGCTCTTTCTCGGCAGGACGCGTAACGAGGACCTCATCGCGCGCTACGGCGGCGACGAGTTCGTCATGCTCGTCGCCAGTCTCTCTCCGAACGAAGTCGACCCTCTGGCCAATCGCATCTGCCTGGAGATTGCCGCGGCGCAGTGGATCTTCGGATCGGAGATCTTCAGCGTCGGCGTGACCACCGGCATCGCCTGTTCCTCTCTACTGGAAAATCCGACGGTGCCTCAACTGCTGAGAGCCGGTGACCGCGATCTCTACAAGAACAAATGGCTGCGCAAGCATCCCGACGAAGATCCGTCGTTGTATGAATACGACACCAACCGCGACGCGCACGTCGTGGAGATGCTGACGTTCAATGCGGATGATGTGAAGGCGGAGGACGGGTAGACAAAGCGGCGGCCAGCCGCCGCACTCCAAGGCCAACAACATGATCCACCTCGGCACCATCCGCGGCACGACGATCAACGTCGATCTGAGCTTCCTCATCCTCGTCGCATTGTTCGTGGCGAGCGACTACAACCCCAACGCCGGCATCCAGCATGCGCTGCTATGGGCGCCGGTTCTCTTTATCAGCGTTCTCGTGCACGAGCTGGCGCATGCGGCGACGATCGGCCTTTTCGGTTACGGCCCGAGCGAGATCGTGCTGGGTGGAATCGGCGGCGCGACGATGAACCGCCGCAAGGCCAGAGCGTGGCACGACGTGATCATCAGCCTCGCCGGGCCGCTGGCGAGTTTCGGACTGGCCTTCTTGATTCGCTTCATCCTGTTGAGCTGGCCGTTCGCGCAGCACGATCCGATGATGATCGAGTTCCTGCCTCTGCTCTTCACCGCGAACATCTGGTGGGGGGTCTTCAATCTGTTTCCGATCGCGCCGCTCGACGGCGGGCACGCGGTCCGTAACTTTCTGCGTATCTTTCTGCGCGAGCGCACGGCGTTCGCAATCGCGGTGTGGATCGCCATCGTCGTCGGTGCCGCGATTGCGATTATCGGGCTGTTCGCGCACTGGATCTTCCTCTCCGTGCTCATCGCCTGGTACGTGTTCATGAACTACCAGCAGTGGCAGTACTACCGCGAACATGGCACTCCGGGTGATTGACGGTTCGGCGTCATAAAGACGTCACAAATTCCCTTACAATAGACGTCCCTCTTCATGACCATTCATCCCCACCGAACTTTTCCCGCGTCGGAATCGCGTCTGGCTCGGGCCAAGGTGGCGCTGCGGGGTCTTTTCGAGCGCGCTCGCCATCGCAGCAAGAGGGAGTCGCTGCGGACGACCGTCGCCATTCTGAAAGCGCAGCAGGAAGCGACGCTCGACGGCATCCTCGTCATCGACAACGCCGGAAAGGTCCTCTCCTACAACCGGCGCTTTCTGGAGATCTGGGGTATTCCGCCGGCGGTGGCCGCGAACGCGGATGACGACCGGCTTCTCGCGTACGCGCAAGACGCCGTCGCCGACTGGTCCGAATTCATCGCCGAGGTCGAATATCTGTACAAGCATCCGCACGAAGTAAGGACCGGCGACACGATCAAGCTCAAAGATGGTCGCATCCTCTCGCGCTCTTCCGTCCCGGTGATGACGGCGGAGGATTTCGTCGCCGGCCGCGCCTGGTACTTCCGCGACATCACCGAGGAAAAGCGGAACGAGCGACTGCAGGCGGCGCTCTTCCGGATCGCGCAGCTCAGCCGGGAATCGCAGAACCTCGATGATTTTTACGCCGCGGTCCATCACGTGGTGAAGGAGCTGATGGAGGCGACCAACTTCTACATCGCCGAGTACGATGCGCAGCGCGACATCCTGACGTTCCCGTACTTCGCCGATCAGATGGATCCCGTGCCGGAGGGACATCCTCCCGGACGCAGTCTGACCGGATACGTTTTGCGTACCGGGGAGCCGTTGTTCGTGAATGGCCGGTCACACTTCGAAACGCTCGTCT
The DNA here is from genome assembly GCA_036506455.1 of Thermoanaerobaculia bacterium. Taxonomy (GTDB): domain Bacteria; phylum Acidobacteriota; class Thermoanaerobaculia; order Gp7-AA8; family Gp7-AA8; genus DASVHS01. Next base: position 9,132 of record DASXRT010000084.1, on the reverse strand, counting down.
CGCGCGGCGAAGTCGAGCAGGTCGGCGCTCCATCGATCGACTGGCTCGGTGTCCCGCTGAAGACCGGCGACCGCACCTGGGGTGTCATCGGAGTCCAGACGTACGACCACGGCAAGCGGCTGAGCGATCGCGACAAGGACGTGCTCGTCTTCGTCGCGCAACACGTCGCCGGTGCCATCGAACAGAAGCACAAGGAAGATGCGTTGCGGGAGAGCGAGCGCCGCTACCGGCAGATGTTCGAGAACAATCGCGCCGTCCAGCTTCTGATCGATCCGGAGAGCGGAGCGATCGTCGACGCGAACATGGCCGCGTCTGATTTCTACGGTTACTCGCAGGAAGAACTGAAGTCCATGCGCATCTGGGACATCAACGTTCTCGGCCCCGACCGCGTGCGCAACGAGATGAGCGTCGCGGCGGCTCGGGAGCGAAGCTTCTTCATCTTCCGGCACATGCGGGCCAGCGGCGAGGTCCGCGACGTCGAGGTGCATTCCGGGCCGGTCGATGTCGGCGGACGCCAGCTCCTCTACTCCATCATTCACGACATCACTGAGCGCCGCCGCGCTGAACAGGCCCTGCAGCAGTCGGAAGAGAAATACCGCAACATCTTCAAACACGCGCCGGTCGGCATCCTGCAATCGACGCGCAAAGGTCGTCTCATCACCGCCAACACCGCTCTAGCCCACATCCTCGGCTACGACTCGGCCGAGGAGCTGATGCAGGTCAAAGCCCGTGATCTCTGGCTCGATTCATCGGACCGCGTCCGCGTATGGGATGAGTACGAAACACGCGGGTACGCCGGCAATCTGGAAGTGCAGTGGAAGAAGAAGGACGGTACGGCGATCTGGGTGCAGATCAACGCGCATGTGGTCACGCGCGAGTCGGGACCACAGTATGTCGAAGGATTCATTCACGACGTCACCGAGCGTAAACGCGCCGAGGAGATGCTGGCCAGCGCCAGCGCGCAAAGGAAGGCGGTCCTCGAGGCGGCCACGCGAGTGTCGATCATCGCCACCGACGCGCAGGGAGTGATCACCGTCTTCAACTCGGGTGCGGAGCGCATGCTCGGTTACTCGGCGGAGGAGATGATCGGCAAGCATTCGCTGCTGGAGCTGCATCTCCCCGAAGAGATCTACGGACGCGGTGTGACGCTTTCCGAAGAATTCAGGCGTCCGATCAGCGGGTTCGATGTTCTCGCTCTGCGCGCTGCGCTCGAAGACCTCGAAGAGCGGGAGTGGACGTACGTCTTAAAGAACGGGAACACGAAGACGGTGCTCGTGGCCGTCACCGCACTGCGAGCAGACGACGGATCGATCACCGGCTTTCTGCACGTGGCCACCGACATCACCGAGCGCAAACAGAATGAAGAGATGCTTCGCAAGCAGTCCGCGGCGATCACCGCGTCGATGGACGGTATCGGCATCCTCAACGAACGGCTCGAATTTACATACGTTAATGACGCCCTGGCGAGGCTGTACGGATATCCGAAGCCGCAGACGCTGATCGGCAAGTCGATCTCCGAGCTCTATGACGAGACCGACGTCGATCGCTTCAACAACGTGATCGTGCCCGCCGTGCGGCAGCGCGGTCGCTGGCGCGGCGAGGCCAGTGGACGGCGTCGCGACGGCTTCACCTTCCCGCAGGAAATCTCGCTGACCGCAACCGACGGCGGCATGGTCTGCATCGTGCGCGACATCACCGAGCGCACGTACGCCGAGGAGCAGATCAAGCATCTCGCCTATCACGATGCACTCACCGGGCTTCCCAACCGTCTGCTGTTCAAGGATCGACTCACTGTCGCCCTCTCGCACGCGCAACGCGATCACAGCAGGCTGGCCGTCGTCTTCCTCGATCTCGATCGTTTCAAAGTCATCAACGACTCGTTGGGACACAACATCGGCGATCAACTGCTGCAGGCCGTGGCGGCGCGCGTCCAATCGTGCGTTCGAGACAGCGACACGGTCGCGCGCCTCGGCGGCGATGAATTCACGCTGCTTCTGCCGTCGCTCGGACGATCGGAAGACGCCGCGCTCGTGGCGCAGAAGATCATCGAGGCCGTTCGTTATCCGTTCCACATCGAAGGACGCGAGTTCTTCATCACGACGAGCAGCGGCATCAGCCTGTATCCGGAAGACGGGGCCGATGCCGCGACGCTGATCAAGAACGCCGACACGGCGATGTACCAGGCCAAGGAGTCGGGTCGCGACAATTACCAGCTCTTCAACGCGTTCGTGAACGCGAAGGCGTTGCAGCGCATCGCGCTCGAACATGGATTGCGCCGCGCGCTCGTGAACCAGGAGTTGATGCTTTATTACCAGCCGATCTTCGATCTCCGGTCGGGACGCATCACCGGAATGGAGGCGTTGCTCCGCTGGACCCATCCCGACATGGGCTCGGTGCCCCCGGCCGTCTTCATCCCGATCGCCGAGGCAACCGGCGTGATGGTGCCGATCGGAGGATGGGCGCTGCGCACCGCGTGCCGTCAGGCGAAGTCCTGGCACGACGCCGGATTCCGGCATCTCACGCTTGCGGTCAATCTATCGATGACTCAACTGCAGCAGATCGACCTCGTCGACCGAATCAAGGAAGTGCTCGATGAGACGGGACTGAAACCGGAACTACTCGAGCTCGAGATCACCGAGAGCAGTGCCATGCAGAGTCCGGAGACGAGCGTGCGCACGCTCGTCGAGCTGAAGAAGCTGGGGATCCGGGTGTCGCTCGACGACTTCGGAACGGGCCACTCATCGCTCAGCTACCTGAAGCGATTCCCGATCGACACGCTGAAGATCGATCAGTCCTTCGTGCGTGACATCAACGCCGATGCGGACACTGCTGCGATCGTCACGGCGATCATCGCCATGGCGCACAGCCTGCGCATGAAAGTGATCGCCGAAGGCGTCGAGCAGACCGAACAGGCCGCGTTCCTCAAACGGCATCAGTGCGATCAGATGCAGGGATATCTCGTGAAACCGCCCGTGCCCGCGAGCGAGTTCTTCGAGCTGATGCATCTGGTGTGATCGAGTGTCCCTCTCCCCGCTGCGCGGGGAGAGGGTGGCCGAAGGCCGGGTGAGGGCGTTACCGCACGCAGCCGCGCGCCGAGTTCGAGTACTCCATCTGATACGCGAACGTGTGTCCACCCACGCTCTCCTGGAAGAGGAACTTCAGGTTCCGTCCCCATGCGCACTTGTCATCGGCTTCGAAACCGGCGGCGTCAAACCATGCGTTCAACTCGGGATCGCTGATCGCTTCGCGGGTTTCGTGAACGACGAAATGTTCCTGGTCGTTGTACGCCGTCCAACTGGCAAGGCCATGGCAACCGGAGCAGCTCGGATAGGGCTGGATCGAATACTTGATGTTCGTCGGCAGATTCACACCGTCGCCGTTGCCGTGGTACGCGCAGTACTGAAGATTCGTACCACCGCACGACTGTGCGCCGCTGCCGTCGTCGGAGTAGAAGCCGGCCGGGATGAAGACTTCATAGACCGTGTCCGTGGCGCATGAGACTCCGCATGTCGCTCTGACTTTCAGTTGGACCATCGCGTCGGTGACTTTGGTGGCCGGTGGCGGCACTGCGTCAAACACGGTTGCGGTTCCGAAGCCCGTGGAACCGGCACCACTGTATTGGCCGAGCATGCTGATGTGATTGATCATCCCGCTGGTCCGGAACGCCTCGAGCTCGCTCGCATACTGATCTGCCGAACCCCAGCCCCAGAAGATGTAGACGACTTTCGCGTTCGTCATCACCGGTCCGCCGTGATAGAGCAGATTCCCCGCCCCACCGGCCCCGCCGGCGTGGTTGTTGATTTCCTTGTCAGCCGTCCCCATACGGTGAAGCCGATCGTTGTTCAGATCCTTGTTCGAGTTTCCCTGCGCGTAAACCGATACCGCGACAAAACAGAACACCGCTGCCAGAAGCTTCTTCATCCAGTGAGGTCCTTTCTCTTTTTGTGATTACTGCGGGTGGAGCCTTCATCAGCAAACGGAAGCCCAACAACTCGCGAATGCTCAAGTGATTGCAGGATCAGAGGATGGAAGTTTGCTCCCGCTGCCGATACGGGTCAGCCTTTGAGCACATCAATCTTCGTTGACCCATGTTGTGGATCAATGATGGACACCGCGACGGCGCGGATTCACGACATGAACGAGGACGGTGCTGACGCTCGTCGCACCGGTCGAGTCACTGACGCTCAGAACCGCCGTGTAATCACCGAGCCGCTCGTAGCGATGCGCGGTCGTCTTCGCCGTGGATGTGAAGCCATCGCCGAAGTCCCACGAGTACGTCCGATCGCTCGTGCCGCCGTCGACGAACGCGATGAATATGAGCGTTCCGCCGACGGCGATCGATCGCACCGGCGCGCCGGCGCTGGCGGTCAGCGGGCAGTGGCGGATCACGAAGGACTGCGGCTGCACCGAACCCGACGCGCTCCGGCTCGCTGCGCTCGCATAGCTCGAGCCGGTCCAGGCGAAAGGCTGATCTGTCGCGAGAGTCGTCACCACGGTATCGGGCGAGAACAGGCTATCGCTGATCACACTGCCCGAAGCTGTGAAACGGCGGAGACGATAATCGCCCGGCACGAGCGTGAATGGGAAACGTGAGTCGAGATAGGCGAGCGCCCATTCGCCCCGATCCGCGTTCCAGGAGAGCGAGACCGGCGCGATCTCCACGCCGCGTGCGGCGAACAGTTTCTTCGCCGGCATGACGATGACGCCGTGATCGTCGACGAGCGCCCAGTCGATCTCCGTTGGCGCATTCACCGGCGCATTGCCGACGATGGCGAACGTCGTTCCATTCGCGGCGATGCGCACTTCTTTCGCGCTCATGACCTGCTGCAAGGCACCACCGACACCGGCGGCATCGTAGACGCGGACGTGGAACACGCCGCTGCGCCGGAACAAAACGGCGAAGGCACCGCCGGCGTTGACCGCCAGACGCGGCAATGCCGGCGCGGTGAAGGGAATGGTGATCAATTCATCACTGCGCACCGTTCCATCGGCATTGAGCATCGTGAGCCACATGCCCTTGTCGGTTCCCGTGACCACTGAATGCAGAATCACGTACGCCTGCCGCGTCGCATCCCAGACGACGTCGTACTCGCGATCTCCCGACGGCGCATGATTTGGAGCGATGGCCACGGCGCTGCCGATCGGCTCGCCCGATGCGGAGATCCGCAGCATCCGGAGTTGCGCCGAGCGATCCTCGTAGAAGAGCGCGAAGTCGGAACCGTTCCAGATGAGCGCAATGACGCCGCTGAATGTGGCGTCGGCGATCGTGCGATCGGCGGTGAACTGTGTGAGATCGCTGCTGTAGGTCGCGAAGGAGAGTGCCTTCGAAGCGCTGTTGTCGACCTTCGTCACGCCGAGGACAGTACCGCTCCAGGCGACCGCGGAGGAGGTTCGGTTAAAGACGCCGGAGGAGGTCTCGCGCAGAAGCGACACGCAGTCCGCGTACGTCGTAGCGACGCAGAAAAACAGCGCGGTACCAACGACCGCACGCAGAACCCTGACGCGACCCTTCACTCACACCCCTCTTGTGAATCTGCGAGTGACGCACTTCGAGTATATATCGGCTAGACGCGTTGGGTGTCAGGACGCCAGTTGCGGATCCGTCGTTTGATGTTCTCCCGCCCGCGAACCTCGCCGGCCAGGACAGCCCGCGTCAGTTCGCAGACCTCGTCGTCCGCGCAGAAGCGAAGCGCAATCAACTGACCGGTCGTGAGCTCAGGTACGCGTGCGCGAAGATCTTCGGGCAGGATCCGCGAAAGCCGGACGATCTCTTCGAGCCGGATGATCCGGTCCTGGTTTCTCGTGGCATAGAAGCGGACGAGGAGTGCCAGGAATACGAGTGCGAGAGCGACGATCACGTTCCATACGGCGAGGAGTGAGAATTGTCGAACCGCGACGACGATCGCGACGATGAAGTTGATCCCGAGAATGGGAAGCGTGATGAAGTGAAAGATCGGATGATAGCGGCGATGAGAAAGGTAGTTCTGCGCGATCTCAGAAGACATAGCGTGGACTCGCATGCACCTGCTGCAGCGCGGCGTTGAGCGCCGGTCCCGGCTGCACGCGGAAGTGCTGGTTGATCTTGAGACGGACCTCGCCGTGCTGCGGCACGTCGACGAGCGTGACTGTCACCGGGATGTCGCCAGGATGCTCCTCGACGATCTCGCGAATCTTCTTCACCGTGTCCTCCGTGACGCGAGGATACGGTACCTCGAGTGCGATCTCCCGAACCTTCTTGTCGCGGATGCCGTCGAGGGGAATGATCTCGAGCGCATTGAGCTCGGGAGTGACAGGGGACTCGGTGAAAGTGAAATTGAGTGTGGTGCCGCCGACTTCGGCGGCGTCTTCTTCCGGTACGTACGGCGCCGCCGGAGTCGCCGGCGCCACACCTCCACCGAATAGATCCAGATTCTCTTTGCGTTCCCCGTACTTCTCGCGCTCGATCTCTTTCGGATCGCGATCGTCTTCGATGTCCTCCTCGCGAATCTCGTACGCCGAGATCCGCGGCCGCTCTTCGGGATGGCCGCCATACTCGTCGTCGATGCGCTGCGCGTTCTGCTCTGCTGACTGCAGCGAGGCGCTCCGTCCGATCGACATACCGCCGGTATCCTTCACCGTCGCCGTCAGCAGGACAGCGATTCCGTTGTCGAGCCACTTCGCATACTTCGCATAGAGATCGCTGAAGACGACCACATCGACGGAGCCGAACTGATCGTCGAGGATGAACTTCGCCATCAGCTTCCCTTCGTTGGGCCCCTTCTTGATCTTCGATCGCTTCAGTTGCGACACGATGCCGCCGATGTTCACGGTCTCGTCGATGTGACTGTACAGCGTCTCCGTGTTCGCGCTGGCGAACAGCTTCAGCTCGTTCGTGTACTTGTTGAGCGGATGACCGCTCACGTAAAAACCGAGGGTCTCCTTTTCGTGCCGGAGTTTTTCTTCCTCAGGCCATTCCCCCGTGCCCTCTCCTCGCTGCGCGGGGAGAGGGTGGCCGAAGGCCGGGTGAGGGGCCGAGCCAAACAACGAGCTCTGTCCTCTTTCTTTCGCGTCTTTCACGCGCTGCGCTGAATCCGCAGTCGGCTCGAGCTGCTCATAGAGCGCCCTTCGCGTGAGGCCGAGGAAATCGAACGATCCCGACTTCACGAGCGCTTCGAGTACCTTCTTGTTGCAGGCGCGCAGATCCACTTCCTCGCAGAACTGCAGCATCGAAGTGAAGCGCCCGACGCGGCGGCGTGCCTCGAGAATCGACTCGATCGCGCTCTCGCCCACTCCCTTCACCGCGCCGAGTCCAAAGCGAATCGCCGGACCGACGACCGTGAATGAGTAATTCGATTCGTTGATATCGGGCGGCAGCACCTTGATGCCCATCTGCGCCGTCTCGTGGATGAACTTCACGACGTTCTCGGTCTTGTCCATCTCCGAGGTCATGAGCGCGGCCATGAAATGCCGCGGCTGATGCACTTTGAGCCACGCCGTCTGATACGCGACGAGGGCATAGGCGACCGAGTGCGACTTGTTGAAGCCGTAGCGCGCGAACGGCTCGATGTAATCGAAGATCTCGTTTGCTTTTTTCTTCTCGTAGCCGTGCGCCACCGCGCCGGCGACGAATTTCTCGCGTTCGGCGGCCATGATGGCGGCGTCCTTCTTCCCCATCGCCTTGCGGAGGAGATCGGCTTGTCCGAGCGTGTAGCCGGCGACCGCCTGCGCGATCTGCATGACCTGCTCCTGATAGACGATGACGCCGTAGGTCTCCTCGAGGATCGCCTTCATCGCCGGTACCATGTACCGCGGCTTCGACGTGCCGTTCTTGCGGCGGACGTATTCGTCGACCATGCCGGCGTCGAGGGCGCCGGGGCGAAACAGCGCATTGAGCGCGGCGAGGTCCTCGAATTTCGTCGGCCGCGCCTTACGTACCAGATCGACCATGCCCCCCGACTCGAACTGGAACACGCCCTTCGTGCGTCCTTCCTGAAAGAGCCGGTACACCTCCGGGTCATCGAGCGGCAGTGCGTCGATGTCGATCTTCTTTCCGCTCTCCGCTTCGACGGACTTGATCGCGTCATCGATCACCGTCAGCGTGCGCAGGCCGAGGAAGTCCATTTTGAGGAGGCCCATCTTCTCGACGACGCGCATGTCGTACTGCGTGACGATTTCGTCGCGGTTCGTGAGATAGAGCGGCACGTAGTTCGTCACCGGCTCCGGCGTGATGACGACGCCCGCTGCGTGCATGCCGGCGTGGCGCGACAGGCCTTCGAGCTTCGAGCCGATGTCGATGATCTGCGCCACCTCTTTGTCGTTCTTCACGAAGTCGGCAAGCGCCGGCGACTCCTTCGCGGCCGTCGGCAGGGTGACTTCCGGTCCGCCGGGAATCGTCTTGGCGACCTTGTCCACGAGGCCGTACGGCAATCCCAGAACGCGACCGACGTCACGGACGACCGACTTCGCGGCCATCGTCCCGAATGTGATGATTTGAGCTACGTTTTCTTTGCCATATTTGTTGCGCACGTATTCGATGACGCGCCCGCGGTTATTCATGCAGAAATCGACGTCGATGTCGGGCATGGAGATGCGCTCGGGATTGAGGAAGCGCTCGAAGAGCAGGTCGTATTCGAGCGGATCGATGTCGGTGATGCCCATCGAGTACGCGACCAGCGATCCTGCCGCCGATCCGCGGCCCGGTCCGACAGGAATCCCGCTGTCCTTCGCGTATTTGATGAAGTCCCAGACGACGAGGAAGTAGCCGGGAAAGCCCATCGACTTGATGATGTCGATCTCTGTCTCCAGGCGATCCCAATACTCCTGCGCCTCATGTTTCCTCGGCGCCGGTTTCTCGAGGCGCTTCTTCAGACCATCGCGCACGATCTTCTCGAAGTAACTCGCCGCATCCATCCCTTTCGGTACCGGAAAGTTTGGCAAGTGCAGGCCCGACACATCGAGCGACATGTTCACGCGCTCGGCGATGCGCATCGTGTTGGCGACGGCCTGTGGATGCGCGCGGAAGACGCGCTCCATCTCCTCCGGACTTTTGACATAGAAGTCGTCGGAGTAGAACTTCATCCGCCGCTCGTCGCTCAGAGCCTTGCCCGTACCGATGCAGAGGAGCACTTCGTGCGCGAAGGCGTCGTCTTTGTT
>DASXRT010000083.1:0-16793 GCA_036506455.1 Thermoanaerobaculia bacterium | reverse complement strand
GGCACATCACATCTAACTCCGCCATCGCTTACCTCACTGCCCGCCGTGGTAGCGTGACCGCATATGGTTGGTCGCGATCGTCCCGTCTACAGGGCGATTTTTCTACTCGTGCTCGCGCCGGTCGGGGCGGCGGTCACTGTTGGAACACTGCTACTTCTCGGTGTCGACCCCCACGCGGTGTTCTTGCCTGGTCATCTCGTTAAGTCCTGGCTCGAGGCCTTCGGATTCCGCGCGCCGAATTCGGTCGGTGTACTGAGTACGGTGTTTCTCTACTGGGCAGTGATCGTAGCAGTTGGGCTGGCATGGGAGCGACGCCGGCGGCGAGCGCCACGTAATGCCGCGGCGTCACGCGGACGATCACCGGCGCCGCCGGACGCAATGTGACTTTGGCGGTGAGCGGCGGGAGGGCGTCCGTGATCAGTTGAAGGCGCCAGCGCCGCACGACCTCTGCGAGCGCGAGCGTTCCTTCCATCCAGGCGAAGCCTTCGCCGATGCACTGCCGCGTTCCGGCACCGAACGGAAAGTACGCGTAACGCGGATGCGAACAGCCCGGCATGAAGGTGAGCGGATCGCTGAAGAAGCGCGCATCGCGGTGGAGAACCCACTGGCTGGCGAAGATGATCGTTCGCGGCGGCACCTCGTGCGCGCCGATCTGTGATGCGGTCTTCGTCTGCCGTGCCAGGATCCACGCCGGCGAATAGAGGCGCATCGATTCAGCGAGCACCGCGCGTACTGCAGCCGTTCGAAGCGATCCGCCGGCGGCACGTCCGCGCACGTCGAGGCTTCGTCGGCGAGGCGCTGCGCAACCTCCTCGTGTTGTGCGATGAGCAGGAGCGAGAATGTGAGCGCGTTCGCGACCGTCCGTGACCGGCCAGCAGGAATGTCACGCATTCGTCAGCGATTCCGGCGGTGCCGAGGCGTCCGATGAGCTCGTCGAGATCGGCAATGCTGCGGTGAAACCGCTTCACCGCCGGCAACGGCAGTCGAATCAGGAGATCGGGCCATGGAAGAAAAAACGTGTCCATCATCAGCATGAAGGTGTTTCATCGCCTGCGCGATCCGGCGCGCATGGTCGCGAAGCTCATAGCCGAAGAGCGATTTGCCGACGGCATCGAGCGAGAGCCGCAGCATCTCGTTTCGAGCGTCGATCGAGTCGCCACCCCGCCACGACGAAGCAGTCGCTCGCGCGGATTCGTCGATGATCCGTGCATACTCGGCGAGGCGCGCGTGATGAAAGAGCGGCTGCAACTTGCGGCGCTGTTCGCCGTGCAACGGCTCCTCCGAGGTGAGCAGTCCGTTTTCCATGATGACCCGCCGCGCTGCAGCACCGGTCCGCGCAGGTGATCAGAGGAGTTGGTCACGAGAAGCTCGTGAACGAGATCGGATGGTTGATCTGATACGCGAAGCGCCGGCCGAGGTGGAAGAAGACGACGTCGGCATAACGGCGCGCTTTGTCCTCGACGAACTGCAGAGGGTTCTTGCGGAACCGGAGGATCTCGCGGAGGCCGAACGGCGAGCGCGGACCGTCAAGCATGACGGCGCCAATCGTATTACGACGTCAGAACAGCCGGGTCCTGACTCCGGTGAGCGCATTCCAGCGCCACAACTGCCGGCTCGCGTCGGTCACGATGTATTCGAGCGACGGCATGACATCCGACTGACGCATGCCGCACAGGACCTGGAGCTCATGTTCCCGGCGCTCGATCACTCCGCGCTCGAAGTCGATCACGAATAGATCCATCCCGCGCGGGTTCTCAAAGCTGTCATTCCGATAGACGGCTGCAAGCAGCTTCTTGCCTGGAACGATTTCGCGAACTCCACCCCGCACCGCCCGCCCCAGCGCGATGTCGTGGAGATGCACGCCGCGAGCGTCGAAGACACGAATCGTTCCGTTGCCGTCGGAGACATCGAGCGTGGCAACACCGCCACTCCTCAGCACGATGGCCGCGCGTGCCTTCCCCGCGATCGCGAAACGCTCCGCCAGCGTTCGCCCGTCGGCGGCGATGATCGTCCCTCGCTCGTTCAGGAGCGCCGTGGTCCCATCCGCGGTGTTGCTGACCAGAAAAGCAAACGGCCGCCGCTCTCCTGTCTGCTGCAGGCGCCGGCTTCGGACATCGAACTCATAAACGTGGATGGCAACCGGCCTCTGTTGAAGATCCGGCTTCTCGAACGAATAGAAGCGCACGACATCAGGCGAGGCGAAGAACATCTCGTGCGCGCCCATCGGGAGCCTCACCGACGCGAGAAGCGCCTTTCTCGAAAGATCGTGAACCGACAGCAAGCCACGTTCGGCGATCGCCACGCGGCTGAGATCATCCGACAGCGCGACACCCGCGACACCCGCCCACACCGTCTGCGTCTGGATGCCGGTATCGGCGTCGGAGGCCGGCGCATCGAGCCGTTGCACGTACAACTCTCCTCGTTCCTGCCCCGGCGTCACCCGGCCGGGTTCGTTCCATTGCCGGCCCGGTCGAAGCGGGGAGATCGCCACGGCCGCATCGCCGCGACGCGTGAAACTGGCGATACCCCATCGCGCCGGCTCGAAGCGCATCCATCTCCCGTTGACGAGGTTCACCAGGAAGATCGCTTCGTAATCACCGCGATGATGGGCCGGCCCGCGCAGGATCATCCAGTCGCCGCGCGCATTCTGAGTCCCCATCTTGATGTCGATGTCCCGCGGTCCTGCGGAGAATACCCACGCGACGTAAAGAGCGGCGATGAGGACGATCGCGCCGGCGCAGATCCACAACGATCTCGAGAGCTCGGAGTGACTGCGGCGAATCTCCGTTCGCCCTTTCGCAAGCTGCCACCAGCCGGCCAGGAGCACCGACAACACGAGCCCGGCGAGGATGAACAACCCCACATCTTTGAAGAGCCGCATCGCCCGCACCGCAAACAACGGCCGGAGCGTCAACCACACACCGCCCACAACTGCGCACAGCAACAATAGATCGAGCGCCACGCGTGGTGAACGCGAGCGGACCATGGTGCTCCCGGCATGCGCGACGAGAAGCAGGCACAGTGCTGTCGTGACGTTGGCCATGATCATCGATGCGGGAGAGATGCCGCTCAAGTTCGGCGCCCACACACGGCGCGTGATGAGGAACGAAGGAAGGAAAGTGATGCCGAAGCAGAGGCCGATCGTCACGACCGCCGCGACGAGCTTGCCGACCCAGATCGCCGCGGCGGAGACCGGCTTCGAGAAGTAAAACGACAGGCGCCGCTCCGACAGGTCGCGTCCGACAAACGAGCCGCCGAGGATCATGGCGAGCGCGTAGGTGAAGCCAATCGAGACGACGACGCCACCGACGGAGATCACGTCGCCGCGGCTGGACCAGCGCGTGTACGGCAGCAGCGCGGCGAGGAATGGGATGGCCGCCATGAACGCGGCGGCGGTGAAGACGAAACTGCGCTGACGAAGATCGCGCGCAGCGATCGCAAGAACGCGTGTCATGAGCGAGCCTCCTCGCCGGCGACGGCGATGAATATCTCTTCGAGCGACATCGGCGAAACATCCGCGTGCGTGAGGCTTGTGGCGCTGCGAAATCGCTCGAACGCCACATCGTCATAGTTCGACACGACCGCCTCGGTACCTCCGCCCCACTGGGTGACCGACGCGGTGCGCAGATTTCCGGCGGCGAGCGCGACCGAGGCGTCGGGAAAACGAATCCTGCGGAAGCGCGCCTTCAGCGCCTCCATCTCTTCGTCGAGCACGAGATGTCCATCCTTGAGGATGGCCACGTGGTCGGCTAGAGCTTCGACGCCGGCGAGATCATGCGTGGTGATGAACGTGGTCGTGCCGCGATCGGCGAGATCGCTGATCACTTCATCGAAGAGCGACTTCCGTGCGACGACGTCGAGACCGAGGGTCGGATCGTCGAGCACGAGCAGCTCGGGCGAGACAGCCATCGCCAGCGCCAGCATGACCTGCTTCTTCTGACCCTTCGACAGTGTGCCGAAACGGGCATCCGCCTTGACCTCGAAGCGCGCCAGACGCTCACGCACGGCGTTACCGTCCCAGCGCGAATAGATCTCGCCGCAGAAGCTCGCGAGCGCACCGACGGTCATCTCCGGCGGCGCATCCGCTTCTTCGGGCACGATGCCGACGCGCTCCATGAGATGCGTCCGGCGCGTCCAGACGTCCTCGCCGAACATCGTCACGCGTCCGCGTGCCGGTTTCTGCTGTCCGACGAGACAGCGCACCAGAGATGACTTCCCGGCGCCGTTTCGTCCGAGTAACGCGTACACGGTCCCGCGCCGGACGTCGAGCGTGACCGCATCGACGGCGACGTTGCGGCCGTAGCGAACCGTCATGGAATCGATCGACACCACATTCGTGTCGGTCATGATTTCCTCCTGCTCTCTTTCACCATGCGATCGAAGCTGTTCTCGAGCTCCACGATCGCGTCCTGCTCCGATGCTCCCAGCGAGATGGCCACACCGGCATATTGCGTGGCGGCGTCGCGCAACTTTTCGTTCCGCTCCGATTTCTTCGGCTGCACCGGCTCGTCGGCGACGTACGTTCCGTCACCGCGACGGACGCTGAACACACCGCGATCGGTGAGCCTCTGATACGCCCGGGCCACCGTATTGGGGTTGACGCGAAGTGTGCGCGCGAGATCGCGGACCGATGGGACGGCGTCGCCGGGATTGAGCGCGCCGAGCGCGATCATGCGGCGCATACCGTTTTCGATCTGTTGCCAGATGGGTGCGGCGTCAGAGGCATTGATGTCGAACATGGCTACTGTATTAATGCATTAATACAGTAGGTCGATGCTGGCCGATTGTCAAGCAGAGCCCTGAGCGTGTTAACCAAGACCCCTTACCCAACGTCTTTATACGTATGCAGCGCATCGAGTTCCCGATGTTCATCGTGAGGGAATCCATCTACTCTCCCGGCCTTCGTCTGCCGAGACACTCGCACGATTACAGCAACGTGACTGTCATCGTCAGCGGCGAGATCGAAGAGGCCGGGGATGGTGGCGAATATCGCGGCCGCTCGTTCAGCGTCGTCCTGAAGCCGGCCGGCAGCGAACACGAGAACCACGTCAGCGGAGCCGGCGTGCGAACGCTCACGGTCGAGATTCGCGAGAACTCGGCGATCGCCGAGGAGATCCGGCAGCGACGCTGGTCATGGTTCGAAGAGCCGGTGATCGTGCGCGCGGCGGTCGCGCTGCACCGATCGGTGAAAAGCGCCATCGACGTCGAGGCCCGGGCCCTTGACCTTCTCGCGATCGTTCTCTCGAAACCGGACGTCGCGTCGCCGCAGCCGCGCTGGATCCGCGAAGCGAAGGTGATGCTCGATCAGCGATTCGACGAACCGCTGCGCTTCGACGCTATCGCTCACGAGCTCGGGCTTCATCCTGTCTATCTCTCGCGCGCCTTTCATCGGCATGTCGGAGTGTCGATGCACGAATATCTGCGCGCGCTGCGGCTGCGGCATGCGCGCCATCTGCTGTCAGCGTCGAAGCGAACCGTCGCCGGCATCGCGGCGGAATCAGGCTTCACCGATTCCAGTCACCTCTGTCGCACGTTCTCCGGCTTCCTCGGCGTGTCACCGAAGGTTTACCGCCGCCTCTGCCGCGAGGTTTAGCCCGTACAACTTTCGTCCGCGCGTTGTCTGTACATTGCGCACATGAGATACGCGCTCACGCTGCTTCTCCTCGCCAACGTCGCCTGCAGGACGACAGAGACTTCCGATGCTGCGGCGCGCGACATCGAGCGATTCGTGCAGCAGACGCTGCGCGCGATTCCGGACGTGCCGAGCGTCGGTATCGCCATCGTTCGCGACGGCAAACCGTACTACGCCGGCGGGTTCGGCTACGCAGATGTCGAGAAGAAGACCGCCGCGAACGCGCAGACCGCTTACTACATCGGATCGACGACCAAGGCCTACACCGGTCTCGCCTGTGCGATCCTCGCGAACCGCGGTCTTCTCGATCTCGACGCCCCGATCACGAAATACCTGCCTGAGGTGAAGATGACCGCGCCGCTGAACGTGAAGAAGATCACGCTGCGAAAGTTTCTGACGCACACATCGGGAATCGAGAACGATGCCATCGTCTTTCGCACCGCCTTCAGCGGTGAACACAATCCGGCGCTGCTGGTTTCACTTCTCAACTCGAGCAAACCCCGCCAGGAAGGATTCCACTACGACAACCTCGGATATGTCGTGGCCAGCCTCGTCATCGAGCGCGTGACCGGGCAGCCATGGCAGAAAGCGCTCGATGAATTGGTCTTCACGCCGCTGGGGATGAATCACACCACGGCATACATGTCCGAAGCGTCGCGCTGGCCTCTCGCTTCACCGTACGAGATGAATCGCCAGGGACAGATGGAATTGCTGCGGTTCGTCAAGAACGATCAGATGATGCATGCCGCGGGCGGCATCGTGACGACACCGGCCGAGCTCGAACGCTGGCTGGAAGCGAACATCAACGAGGGGCGAATCGGCGGACGTCAGGTCATTCCCGCCGAAGCGTTTCGGGAAGCGCAGCGCCAACAGGTTGCGACGACGATCGAGCGCGATCGTTTCAAAGGTCGCGGCTACGGCTTCGGCTGGTATCAGGCGACCCTCGACGGCGACGACGTCCTCTTCCATGGAGGCGGTTACGAAGGCTGGCGCTCTCATGTCTCTTTCATGAAGGACAAGAAGATCGGTGTCGCCGTCGCGACGAACTCCGGCGGTTTCGCCGTCCCCGTGATCAGTCTGATCGCCGGCTACATCTACGATCGATTCCTGCAAAAGCCGGATGCCGAAGCATCCAACGCCGACCGCCTCGGAAAACTGAAGGCGAACATCGAACAGCAGCGGCAGCGATTCCTCGCCGACGTCGAAAAGCGATCGAAGCGGCCGTGGATGTTGCAGCATCCGAATCAGGCGTACGTCGGCACGTACGAGAGTCCGCTCTACGGTCGGCTCCGAATCGAGCAGCGCGGAGACAAACTCGTCGCCTCACTCGCACAGCTCAACGCGGTCGTAGAAGCGTTCACCGAGCCGGAGACCGCGCGCGTCGAGCTGGTTCCCGGCAGCGGCGAAGTACTCCGCTTCACGTTCGGCAACAGCGACATCGCCCAGTCGGTGAAATGGGCCGACGAGGTCTTTCAGCGCGTCGACTGAGATTGTTTGTCGAGAAACGCGAGCGTCTGCTGTGCCACTGACACGACATCGTTTTTCAGATCCGGCCCGGCTCTCGTCACCTTCGCCAGCTCAGGCACGAGAATCGCCCCGAAACCGTCGGTCGTGAAGTGGATGTGCCGCAGAGAATTCATCCGCACCAGCTCGAGATCGGGAGTACGCAGGGAACGGAGGATGCGAAAGTTGGGATTCATGCGGTCTTCGTTCAGCTCGTAAAAATGCAGAATCGGCGGAATGGATGCGCCGATGTCGAATTCCTTCATGTTCATCATCGATTTCTCGCCTGCGGCGGTCCCGATGCCACCATCGAGGCTGACGAGAGCTTTGGCCGGGTGATGCATCGCGTACATCAGGGCGCCGCGCGCGCCGAAGCTGTGGCCGACGAGCAGGACGGGACCGTTCATCGCGTTCGGAAAATCGGCGGTCGCTGAGACGGCACGCTCGATGTCCTGCGCCTGCTCCCACGCTTTCGGACCAATCTGAGCCTCGTTCTGCATCGGCGTGGTCAGCCGCCCGATCGATGGCGTCGTGACGACGACGTACCCATGGCTCGCCAGAAACTCCGATAACACCGCCTGCGAGGCTGCGGTCTGGCCGTTCCCCTGAACCACGAGAATCATCGGAAACCGCTTCGTCGACAGCGGGCGAGCATCGCGACGCGCGTACATCGGCGTGTCGATCAACAGAGCGGCGCTTTCCGCAGAAAGGCCGGCGGACGTGAGGAATTTCGTGAACTCGGCCACGCCCGCCTCGCGCTGCGCCTGCGTCGGCTCGCCGGCCGATGTCTCGCTGAGGCTGAGCACCAGGTAATCGCGATAGCCCATCGTCGGTCCCGCGTTCTCGGCGGGATACCAGACGCTGATCTGCAGAGGATGAGGCGGCGTCTGCAACAGCGATGAGCGAAAACCGACGGCGTACAGACCCGGATGCAACCCGGCCCAGATCGGGGGCGCACTCGCGGGCGGCACCTGGGTCGTGGCGCACGAGACGACAAACAGTAGCAACGTAGCGAGGAGAGTTCGAGTCATGGGCGCGAAAGGATACAACACGAGTTCCTTCTTCCCGCGTGCGGGGAGAAGGTGGCCGGAGGCCGGATGAGGGGTCGACCCTCACCCGGCGCTTCGCGCCACCCTCTCCCGCAAGCGGGAGAGGGACACTCGATTAGATCGTCGCCGGCACCTCGTCGAGTCGCTCCTGCGGCAGGTCTTCGGATTCCGCGCGACGGCGCTTCAACCGCTCCTGCACATCGTCGAACAGCGAATACGCCACGGGCGTCGCCAGAAGCGTGAGGAGTAGCGCCAGCGTCTGACCGCCGATGATGACCGACCCGATGGCGCGGTTCGTCGCGGCGCCCGTTCCGCTCGAAACGACGAGCGGAATCATTCCCGCCACGAACGCGAGCGTCGTCATTAGAATCGGCCGTAGCCGATCGCGATTCGCTTCGCGGATCGCTTGTGCGCGCGGCAAACCATGAGCACGCAGACCATTCGTGTGATCGATCTGCAGAATGCCGTTCTTCTTGACGATGCCGAAGAGCACGAGGATACCGAGCATCGAGAAGATGTTCAGCGATTGATTGAGAACGAGAATCGAGAACAGCGCGAACGGCACGGTCAGCGGCAATGCGAGAAGAATCGTGATCGGGTGGACCCAGCTCTCGAACTGCGCGGCGAGAATCAGATACATGAAGATGATCGACAGGAAGAACGCCAGCATGAAGTTCGCGAAGGCGCGGCCCTGCTCGCGCGAACGGCCGGTGAATCCCGACGAGTATTCGGCGGGCATGTTCAGTCCCTTCGTCTCGGAGACGAGCGCGTCCATGACGGTCTGCGCCGAATGGCCCGGCGCCATGTTCGCGGTGAGCATCACCTGACGCTGACGCGTAATACGGTTGATCGACGACGGACCGGAGCCCGGCGACATCGTCACGATGTCGCGGAGCTGCACGGTCGAGCCATTCGATGACGGCACCTGCGCCTGAGCGATGCCCTGCGGATCCTTGCGGAACTCATGCTCCGCGCGCACATGCACCTCATATTGCTCGCCACCTTCGTAGTAGTCGGTGATTTTCAATCCGCCGACGAGAACGTTGAGTGTCGACGCGATGTCCTGCACGCGGACGCCGAGGTCCGCGGCTTTGTCGCGATCGATGCGGACGCCGAGCTCGGGTTTCCCGGTGAGGAAGTTCGTGTCGGGATCGACGACACCGATCTTCTGCATGCCTTTCAGCTTCGCGAGCAGCGTTCCCGAGTACTGCTCGAGCTTGTTCAGATCCGGCCCGCCGATCCAGTACATGATGTCGGCGTTGACGCCGCCGCCGAAGGCGTTGACTGGCGCGACCATCGTGCGCAGTTTCAACCGCTGATATTGCGGCAGGATCTTCTCGCGCACCTCGGCCATGATGCCGAACTGATTACGCTTGCGCTTCTCGACCGGCTTCAAGTGAACATAGATGGAGCCGAGGTTCTGTGTTTGCTGTGGATCGTCACCGATGGTGACCATGGTGAAGTCGACTTCCGGGATCGCGCGCACGCGCGTCGCGATCGACTCCATGATGGTGGCCGTCGTCTTCAGGCTCGAGCCTTCCGGCGCGCGCGCCGTCACCTGGAACTGCGACTCGTCGTCCTGCGGCAGGAAGTTCTTGTTGACGGCCATACCCAGCGGGACGATCGAGATTAGGGCGCCGACCATCGCCAGCACGACGACCCAGCGATGGCCCATCGACCAGTCGAGCATCTTCAGATACGTGCTCTCGATGCGACCGTAGATACCGTGCTCGCGCGTCGAGCTCTCGTGATGCAGATCCTCGCGGCGCAGCCAGCGCGACGACATCATCGGAGTCAGCGTGAACGAGACGAGGAGCGAGATGGCGATGGCCACCGCCATCGTGATACCGAACGAGTTCATGAATCGCCCGACGATGCCGCCCATGAACGCCACCGGCAGAAACACGGCGATGAGCGAGAGCGACGTCGCCAGAACAGCGAGACCGACTTCACGCGTGCCTTCGACGGCGGCGTCGCGCGGCGTTCGCTTCTTCTCTTCCATGTAACGGAAGATGTTTTCCAGGACGACGACAGCGTCGTCGATGACGATGCCGACCGCCAGCGTCAGCGCGAGCAGCGTGATGACATTCAGCGTGAAGTTCTCGTAACGCATCGCCGCGAACGTGGCGATGATCGAGCTCGGGATCGCCACTGCGGAGATCACTGTCGGTCGCGACCGGCGGAAGAAGTACAGCAGCATGCCCAGCGCCACGAGCACTCCGGCCACACGCAGCGGCATCACCATCCGTCCGAGATCGTGGAATCCGAACAGAAGGAAGTAGACAGCGAGCGTCGACGCGACGAGCGCGGCGGCTGCCCGCAGCTTCGGCGATGACAGGAAGAACCATACGATCAGCGACGCGAACAGCGAACCGAGGATCAGGTGCTCTTTCACGGCGTTGACGGCGGCGAGGATGTAGTCGGACTGGTCGCGCACGACCTGCATCGTCCAGCTCTTCGGCAGCCCACTCCTCACTTCGCCCAGGCGATCCTTCAGATGATTGACGACTTCGATCGTATTCGTCCCCGACTGCTTGCGCACCGCCAGCACGACCGCGGGCTTTCCTTCGACCGAGGCGACCGAGATCGGCTCGGCCACGCTGTCCTCGATGCGTGCGACGTCGCCGATCTTGACCACGTAGCCGTTGCGCTCCGCGATCGGGATGTTCGCGAATTCCTGCGGCGTCGTGACGCGGCCATACGTGCGCAGTGACAGGTCGCGCAGTCCCTGCTCGACCTTGCCGCCCGGAATCTGCACGTTCTGTGACTGCAGCGCGGCGTTAACCTGCGCGGTTGTGAGTCCGACGGCCGCGAGCTTCTCGGTATCGACGACCACGTTGATCTGCCGCGGACGGCCACCGATGATCAGAACTTGACCGACGCCGCTGATCGACTCCAGACGCCGGCGCAGCTTCTTGTCGGCGAACTCGGTGATGTCGCGGATCGGCGCCGGGCCGGAGAGCGCGATCGAGAGAACGGGGATCGAATCGGGGTCGAACTTCTGAATGATCGGAGGATCGGCATCCTTCGGCAGATCGCCGAGGATCGTGTTGACCTTGTCGCGGACTTCCTGCGCGGCGACGTCGGAGTCCTTCTCCAGAAGGAACTGGATCGTGACCTGGGAGACGCCTTCCGATGAGATCGACTGAAGCTGATCGATGCCGCTGATCGTGTTGACCGCCTGCTCGATCTTGTCCGTGATGTCGGTCTCGATCTCCTCCGGCGCAGCGCCGACGAGACGAGTGGAGATGACGATCGTCGGGAAGTCGACTTTCGGGAAACGATCGACGCCGAGCTGCTGGTACGCGAACCAGCCGATGACGACCAGCGAGAGAATGAGCACGGTCGCGAAGACCGGACGTTTGACACAGAGTTCTGCGAGTTTGTGCATGACTGATCCTTAGCTCGCCGGCTCCAGCTCCACGCGCGCGAACATCCCCGGCCGCAATTTCCCATCGCGATTCGGGAACTCCGTCTCCACCAGTAGCGAGCGCGTCGACGGATCGATCACGCCGCCGATGACGGTCACGCGTCCTTCGAAGACCTGGCCGGGATATGGATCGACGGTCGCTTTCACGGGCTGACCTTTGTGGATCGACGCGAGATAGCGCTCCGGAACGCGAAAGCGGAGTTTGAGCGGCGAGGTTTGGGCCACGATCACGGCCACAGTGTTGTCGCCGAGGCGCTGACCGACGTCAGTACGTTTGGCAGCGACGACGCCGTCGATCGGCGAACGAACGACAGAATCGGCGAGCTGCTGGCGAAGCAGCGCGGCCTGAGCCTGCGCGCTCAGGTACGTCGCATTCGCGGCGTCGTACGCGGATTGCGAACGATCCATCGTCGCCTGCGGAATCGAATTGCTGGCGATGAGGCCTTTCTTGCGCTCGACGTCGCGACGCGCATCGTCCAGCATCGCCTTCGCCCGCGCGGAATCCGCCTCGGCCCGCTGCAGATTGAGACGAGTGTAGTCGCTCTCCAGCGCGAGGAGCGGCTGACCTTTCGACACGCGCGAACCTTCGTCGACATAGACGTTGGCGACGCGGCCGGTGATCTTCGCGGAGAGCTCGGAACGAACCGGCGATACAAATTCGCCCGTCGCGTCAAGCTGAGGAGCGCCGCCGCCATCAGCGGAGGCACTGATCATCGGCGCGGTGGCCACAGCCTGCACGTCGGCAGGAAGAGGGGGCGCTTGCGTCGTAGTCGTGGCGGCCTGCACGCCTTGCTTCCTGGCACAGGCGACGACCGTCAACGCGACGATCAGGAGAAGAAGCGTACGAGTGATTTTCATTGGTTGGTAACTCCCTTCACGTCATCCTGAGCGGAGCGAAGGATCTCCGAATGGCGGACGAGACCCTTCGTCTCCCTCGCTTCGCTCGGGATCCTCAGGGTGCCTGTCTGCGCAGGCACTCCCACTGCTGTTTTGATGTCGCCGGCCGCGTACCACACGCGGAGCTCGGCGAGATCGCGGTTCAAAGTTTCTTCGGCAACGGCTCGGCGCGCGTCGGCGAGCGACGCTTCCGATGTAGCGAGGTCGAGCGACGTCGTTTCCTGCGCGCGATACAACTCGAACGACTGCGCGTACTCCGCTTCCGCCGCTGTGAACTGCTCCCGCGCGAGTCCGAGGCTGGTCTCGGCGGCGTGCAGCGCGCTGAGCGCCGTGCGGACGTCTTCGCGGGCGTTGATCCTGCTAGTTTCGAGGCTGAGCTTCGCTTCCTCTTCTTTGGCCTTCGCCCCGGCGACGCGGGCCAATACTTCACCCGACTGGAAAATCGGAACGGTGAAGCGAAGCGCGCCGTACTTGTAGTTCGCCGCCGGGAAGGGCGACTTCTGATTGAGAAGGCCGCCGTCGAAGCTGATCGTCGGCAGCCAGAACCCGCGCTGCTTCGACACTTCGAGATTGGCGATCTTCAGATTGTTCTCGGCAACATTCACGTCCGGCCGTGACTGCTCGGCGTGGTGAATCAGAATCGCTTCATCGGGAACGGGCGGAAGCCTGTGGTCAGGCGCCACGGCATCGATCGCTTCATTGAGATCGAGCGCGGCGCGAAGATCGCTCTCCGCGTTCGCTCTCGCCTGTTCGACCGATGCCAGAACGCGTTGCGCGGCCTTGACGGCAGTTTCCGCGCGCAGGATGTCGACCTTCGTGACTTCGCCTGCTTTATAGAAGGCTTCGGCTTGCGAGCGGCGGCGCTCGGCGAGCTCGATGTTCTTCTTCTCGACGTCGACGCGGGCATCGGCGTTGACCAGCGCCAGAAAGCTCGACGCCACGCGGAGTAACGTCGCATCCTCGGTCCCACGCGTTCCCTCGCGCGCGTTCACGATGCCAAGCTTCGCCTGCGAGTACGCACGCAGTTCGCGGCGGCCCGCGAACACCGGCTGCGACAGCACGATCCGGTAGTCCCAGTTGTTTCTCGGAAGAATGATCTCCTTATCGGCGCCGCTGCCGAAGCTCCGCTCGATGCTGTTCCGTTGAAGGTTTCCAGTCGCGCTGATCTTCGGCATCACGGCTGAGAGGAGAAAGCTGCGATTCGCTTCGGCGACATCGATCTCCTGTCGCGACTGCTCCACTTGATTGTTCACTTCGAGAGCGCGGCGAAGCGCGCCATCAAAAGTCAGTTGGGTTGCCGCCCGGAGCGGGGAAGCCGCACAAAGCAGGGCCATGACGATGATTCGTTTCAAACTCGGATGCCTCCCATGATCACTTGCGTGAGAAATTCGACGTCGTCTTGTTCGGGCGGAGAGTTCTCTTCCATGACCCGCTCGACGACGATCGCGGTAGAACCTTCGACGATGAAGAGAGCGAGACGATGAGGATCGAAGCGACGGATCTCATGGCGATCCATCGCCGCGGACAGGATCTCGGCGAAGCGACCGACATTGCTTCGGTACTGCGGCTCGCACGTCCGCTTGTGCCGCCTCTGCTGCTGCGCATCTCCCTCGGGAAGACGCAAGGACATGTAGAGGCGGAAGAACTCGCGATTCTCGCGGAAAAAGGCCAACTTCGCCGCCATCGTCGCGCGAATCTTGCTTTCGATATCCGGTTCAGCGTCCCGCGCCTTCTCGATCCTGGCGCTCAGTTGCATGATCGCGGTCTCGAAGGTCTTCTCGACGAGCTCGTCGCGGTCGCGGAAATAGAGGTAGATCGTTCCCTTGGCGACGCCGGCCTCTTCGGCAATCTCCTGCATCGTGGCCGCAGACATGCCTTTACGGGCGATGACGCGCATGGCCGCGTCCTGAATCGACTGAACGCGAAACTCCGAAACGACTTCTTCTTTCGACTTATGTGACATGATCCGGTCCGTCCAGCTCACTGAACGCGCGGTCAGTCAATCAGAATTTCCGGTCAGATGCAAGGACTTGACGGTCAGCCGAGGCGGCTGTTACAGAGACGTAACCGCGACGAACCCGCGGCCGCCGCCGTAATATGCATCAAGGAGAGTTTTTCGATGCGAGATCAAGTACGCCGTCTGCTCGTCTTCATCACGTTTGTTCTCGCAGTCAGTGTTCAGGCACGCGTGATTTCGTACGCGCCTTATACCGACCGCACTGCCTATCCCGCGCATCAGAGCCGGATCAACCGGCACTTCCTGCTGCTCGAGGCGAGGCCATTCTCGGCGTTCGCGCCGCTGCCCGCCGCGACGTACGGCCAGCTCGTCCTCTACGATTTCCAGGGGGCGGAGGAGCCGCGCGTCGTTTTTCCTGAGGACGGCTCGAACGCCATCGTCACTGCGGCTGCCGTCCGCGAAAGCGACAGCGGGAACCCGATGCTCTTCGTTCAGGCGAGTAAGCCGGGGACCAGCGGATACGTCTCGTATCTGAGCGTCGACGCCGGTACGACCTGGAAAACCGTCGCCGAGATCCCGACGTCGCTGCCGATCCCGCAGCTCGGCGTCACCGGTTCTGACAACGGCGGACCATTCGCATCGTATCGCTACTCGCAGGTGCGCATCGGCACCGCCGATTTTCCGTTCGTCGTGGCGACCAATGGAGCGGTCTACGCGATTGCCAATAACGGCACGGCGAAGAAGCTGTTCGAGCAATTCCCGGGTGGCGCGCCGAGCGCGATGCTGGCCGGCCGCGACCGCACGGGAACGCAGTTCCTCGTGCGCACGAACTCGCAGCTCATCAGCGTCGATCTCAACGGCGCGACGAAAACATTTCTCACGTCGTTCATCAGCCTGCAGCCGTCATTCGAAGGATTCATCGCTGCTGACGGATCCGCGTACATCGATGAACGTCCCACCAACAGCCAGATCGGAAAGCTCTGGTACGTGCGCGACGGATCGAAAACAGAGTTGTTCACGATCCGCTGGACCGATACGGCGACTCCCTCGGCCTTCGCCGCCCCGACTGCCGACTACTCGGGTGCATGGATCATCGAGCGCGGCGGAGGAAGGCCGACCGCTCTCTATCTGCACACAACGGCAAACGATCTTCAGAAGATGTGGGAGGACATCACCGCGCCCGATGTCGAAGCGCTTCACTCGGGAGCATCGGGAAACAAGGTCCTCGTGCAGGTGCATCGCCCACGTCCAGCCGTCGATCAACGCATCTTCAAGGATCCGGCGCTCGCCGTATGGACGGTCGGTGACACGGCGCCTCGCGCATACGACGAACTCTTCATGAACGAACAGTGGAACAAAGGATTCGTTCACCTCGACGTCGAGAAGATCGAAGGCGGCGAGCCGTTCGTGTTCGACGCCGGTGCGGCACCGACCGGCGGAGGTGCCGGCATCATCGTGTCGCCGCCGACGTCCGGCGGCGGTGGCGGCGACGTCCTTCAGGAGTGGGGCGTCGTCCGCGCGTCGCTGAAACAAAGGCTCGTGCTTCCCACCGTCGGCCGCACGCACGGCGCGTTCGGGAGCGACTGGGTCAGTGACGTGACCATTCAGAATCCACAGGATGCGATGCAACGAGTCACTCTCCGCTTCGTACCGAGCGGTGACGGCATCATCGCCACGGATGCGAAAGAACTCACGATCACCCTCGGCGCGAACGAGATCCGGATGATCAGCGACATCGTCGGTACGCTCTTCGAGATCGAGAGCGGCATCGGCGCGTTGTTCATCACTCCGGAATCAGCCGTGTCCATCGCCAGTCGCACCTACACGCGAGCTGGTGCCGGGACGTTCGGCTTCGGCATGAACGCAATCGACGTGCTCGCCGCTGCGGCGAGCCCGCGCTTCCCGGTGTCGTTCGCCGGCGCGTTCGCCGGAACGAACTACAGAACGAACGTGACGATCACCGACACATCAGGCCGCGGAACCGAAGCGGCGTTGACCGCGGCCGGCATCAACGGCGTGATGGGTTCTTCCGACGTCTCGATCACAACCTCGGCCAACGGCCATCGACAGGTCAATTTCATCGGAAGCACGCTCGCGCTGCAGCCGTACGAGACCGGAGCGCTCGTGATCCGACCGAAGCGCGGCAATGCGATCGCGGCCGTGTTCTCGATCGATAATCGCACGAACGACTCGACGTACTTCCCGCCCGACCTGCCTTCGTCGTTCGTGGCCAGAGTGATTCCGGCCATCGGACATCTCGATGGCGCGAACGGCTCACGGTTCCGCAGCGATCTCTATCTGTTCAATCCTTCCGATCAGCCACGC
>DASXRT010000082.1:0-15453 GCA_036506455.1 Thermoanaerobaculia bacterium | reverse complement strand
CACCCCGGCGCTCGACATCATCGGCAATCGAGTCGTTCGTCTGTCGCGCGGCGATTTCGGCGCGGTCACGACGTACGGATCTGTCGACGAGATCCTCGACCGGTTGCAGATCCCGAAGGGGACGCGTTTGCACGTCGTCGACCTCGAAGGATCACGAGACGGAAAGCCAGGCGCGGTCGAGGTCGTCCGGAGGCTCGTCCGGCGCGACTACGCCGTCCAGGCGGGCGGCGGAGTGCGCACGGTTGCGGACGCACGGCTTTGGTTCAATGCCGGAGCGGAGCGCGTGGTCATCGGAACCGTTGCCGCGGATGATCCGGCCCTCCTCACCCATCTCGTGACGACGTTCGGCCCCGCGCGAATCGTTCCGGCGGTCGATCTGCGCCACGGCACCATTCGCGTCGCCGGCTGGACGCGTGAAACGTCCATGCCACTCGATGCGGTTCTGCGCCGACTCGAGCGAACAGGCGTCGAGGAGATCCTCGTGACCGACATCGCACGCGACGGCGTGCTCGCGGGCCCCTCGCTGGAGCTGTATCGGTCGCTCGCCAGGGCGACCCCACTGCGCGTGATCGCCTCCGGCGGCGTCGCCGCACTCGGCGACATCGTGTCGCTCGCTCGCCTGCCGAATGTGAGCGGATGCGTCGTCGGACGCGCGTTGCTCGATCGCCGTTTCACGTTCGATGAGGCACGCGAGCGTGCGGCGTCGCCGCAGGCCATGCCGGAGCGCATCATCCCCTGTCTCGACATCCGCGACGGCCGCGTCGTCAAAGGCATCCACTTCGAAGGGATCCGCGATGCCGGCGATCCGGTCGAGTGCGTGAAACGCTATGAAGCCGAAGGCGCCGACGAGATCGCGGTACTCGACATCTCCGCGTCGGACCGCGGTGTGGCCACTGCCGTTGAGACAGTGCGCCGGATCGGCGACGCGATCTTCATCCCGCTCACGGTAGGCGGCGGCGTGCGGACGATCGAGGATTTTCGCGCGATGCTGCGCGCCGGCGCCGATCGCGTGGCCATCAATACCGCGGCGGTGAAACGGCCGGAGCTCATCCGCGAGGCTGCCACGGAGTTCGGCGTGCAGGCTGTGGTGCTTTCGTGTGACGCGAAGCGATTGGAACGCCGATACGAAGTCATGATCCGCAGCGGAAAAGAGCGAACCGGAATCGATGCCGTCGACTGGTGCCGGCGCGCCGAAGACCTCGGCGCCGGCGAGATCCTGCTCACTTCCGTCGACCGCGATGGCACGAACGCCGGCTACGACATCGATCTGCTGCGCGCCGTCACCTCGGCAATCCGGATCAGCGTCATCGCGTCCGGCGGCGCCGGCTCGGTCGAGCATTTCCGTGACGCCATCGCGGCCGGCGGCGCCCGCGCAGCGCTCGCGGCATCGCTCTTTCATGACCGCCGGTTGACCATCGGCGATCTGAAGTCGTTCCTGCACTCAGAAGGGATTCCGGTTCGATGAACGACCTCACTTTCACCAACGGACTCATCCCCGCGATCGTGCGTGACGCGCGGACCGGCGCAATCCTGTCGCTCGCGTACATGAACGAAGAATCGCTGCAGAAGACGATGGAGAGCGGCGAGACGTGGTTCTGGAGCCGCAGCCGCAACGAGTTGTGGCACAAGGGCGCGACGTCGGGCCACACGCAGCGCGTCGTCAACATCGCCGCGGACTGCGACCGCGACGCGCTCGTCGTGACCGTCGAGCCGCGCGGTCCGGCGTGTCACACCGGTGCGCCCTCATGTTTTGAAAGCGTTCCACCACCCGCCCTCGATCTTGCGGGACTCATGCGCGTGCTGCGCAATCGCTACGAAACACGGCCAGAGGGCTCCTACTCCGCATCCCTCTTCAACACGGGCCGCGGAGAGATCGTCAAGAAGGTCGGTGAAGAGACGGCGGAGGTCATCGTCGCCGCGTTGAGCGAGCCGCGGGAGCGCGTGGTGTCCGAGGTGGCGGATCTGCTGTTTCATGTGTCGGTGCTGCTGACGGATGCCGGGATCGACTGGAGCGAGATCGGCCAGGAGCTCGGGCGGCGCGCGAAGTGACGCGCAGCGTCATCCTGAGCCGCTGAGCGGCGAAGGATCTCGGTCCGCTGCGATCCTTCCGCTTCGCCTGGCTCAGCGTCAGGATGACGTGCTAACGTACCCGTCCAATGCCCGATCTGATTTCTGAGGCCCGCAAAGCGCGCGAAAATGCTGTCGCTCCCTTCTCCAAATACAAAGTCGGCGCGGCCCTGCTGACGAAAGGCGGCAAGATCTTTCGCGGCTGCAATGTCGAGAACTGCACGTACGCGCTGACTGTCTGCGCCGAACGCGTGGCCCTTCTCACCGCACTCGCCGCCGGAGAGCGCGAGTTCACCGCCATCGCTGTCGTGACGCAGAGCGATGTGCCGGGCACGCCGTGCGGCCCCTGCCGCCAGCTCATGTGGGAGTACTGTGGCGACATCGACGTCACGATCGCGAACCTCACAGGAAAACGCTTCGACTACAAGCTGTCCACGCTCTTCCCCCATCCGTTTTCATTCCGACTCGAGGAGTAAGAAGTTGCGCAGAATCGCCCTTCTCGTTCTCGCGATCACGTGTACAGCGGCCGCCGCTCTCGCTCGCGACGTCGACATCGTCATCAGCGGCGGCACGGTCATCACCATGGCCGGTCCGAACATCGACAACGGCGCGGTGGCGATCGAAGGCAACAAGATCGTCGGCGTCGGTAAAGCTCCCGACATCGCCAGACGCTTCACCGGGCGCACGAAGATCGACGCGAATGGGATGGCCGTCCTCCCCGGTTTCGTCAACGCGCACACGCACGTTCCCATGACGCTGTTCCGTGGTATCGCCGACGACCGCGACCTCATGGATTGGCTGCAGAACTACATCTTCCCGGCCGAGGCGAAGAATGTGACGCGCGAGTTTGTGAAGTGGGGAACGAGACTGGCCGCGGCGGAAATGATCCGCTCCGGAACGACGACGTTCGCCGACATGTACTACTTCGAGTCGGACATCGCCCGCGAGACGAAGGCGGCCGGTCTGCGCGCCGTCGCCGGCGAGACGATGATCGACTTCCCCGCTCCCGACAACAAGACCTGGGACGAGATGGTCGCGTACATCCGCAGGTTCGTGAAAGATTGGAAGGGCGATCGTCTGATCACGCCTGCGCTCGCGCCTCACGCGCCGTATACCGTTTCGCGCGAACACCTGCAGCAGATCCGCAAACTGGCCACCGAGCTCGGTGCGCCGATCCTCATCCACGTGTCGGAGACGAAGGATGAATTGCGACAGGTCGCGCAGCGTGCGAACGGAATGACGCCCGGCACATATCTCGATTCGATCGGTTTTCTCGCCGACGACGTGGTGGTGGCGCATGGCGTCTGGTTGACGCCCGACGAGATTCAGATGTTCGCGGCGCGCAAGGTCGGCGTCGTGCATTGTCCGGAGAGCAACATGATGCTCGCGTCGGGCGTCGCGCCGATCATCCAGATGCAGCGCGCCGGCGTCGACATCGGTCTCGGCACCGACGGTCCGGCCGGGTCGAACAACAACCTCGACATGGTCGAGGAGATGGCCAGCGCGGCCCGGCTGCAGAAAGTCATGCGCGGCGATCCGAAGGCGCTCACGGCGCGCGAGGTCCTCGACTTCGCCACGATCGGCGGCGCCCGTGCCCTCAACATGGCCGATAAGATCGGCTCGCTGGAAGCCGGCAAGCGCGCCGACATCGCCATCATCGATCTGCAGCAGCCGAAGAGCCAGCCTGTCTACGCCGTCGAATCCGCGATCGTTTATGCGGCCTCGGGAAGCTCGGTCGTGACGACGATCTGCGATGGAAAGATCCTCATGCGCGATCGCAAAGTGCTGACGGTCGACGTCCCGGCCACGATCGCCAAAGCGAAAGAGTACAAACAGAAGGTGCTGGCGAGCCTGAAGAAGTGATGCGGCGCGGCTCGCTGCTGCTGGTGCTGCTGGTCTCGTGCACCAGTGGAGCGCCGCGCGACCTCGCGCGGCGAACGGCCTCGCGCGTCGTCCTCCTCTCTTTCGACGGGCTCGGCGCGGACGCGCTGGCGCGGCACAGCGATCTACCGGCCTTCGCGCAACTCGAACACGACGGAATGTTCGTCGAGCGCGTCACGCCGGTCACGCCGTGTCAGACATCTTCGGCTCATGTCGCCATTCTCACCGGCGCTCCACCGCGTGTGACCGGCATCGTCGCGAATAAGTTTCACAAGCCAGGCACGCCGTGGACCGAAGTCACCGACGGGTTCAGCGCGGACATCGATGCCGAGACGCTCATCCAGGCGGCCCACCGCGCCGGCAAGCGCGTCGGCAGCATTGCCTTTCCCACTGTGGATACGCGGCGGCCGGCGGACTTCGGCATCGTCTACAGCGATGCCATCGTCCGCTCGCGTATCATCCACCTCACGCGCAGCGACTTTCGTTCGGAGTGGATGCCGCCGGGCTGGGGTGAGCGGCCATCGCGGCACATCTCCTACAGTCCCGTGCTGCGGGCCCCCATCGAATGGATGCGGAGCGAAGTCGACATCGTCGCCTACGACACCACCGACGATCACGTGCGCAACTACGACGCCTTCTTCGTCGAGAAGCGAGATGCCGAGGTCGCGCCCGATTCGCGCGGCTGGTTCTCGATCTCGTCACGCACGCCCGACGCGCTGTACGGTTCGTGGTCGAAGTTGATGCGCACGACCGCGACGCTCGACGATATCGCCATTTACTGGGGAGGAATCCATGGCACGGCCGGTTATCCCGATTCATTTCGTCAGATGATCGACGATGAAGCCGGCTTCTGGCCGGGAGCGCCCGATGAGCGGTTCGCGCAGGAGCACATCGAAGGGCGCGATGGGATCGACGGAGACACATTCGCCGAGCAGAACGAGCGATTCGCGCAGTTCTTCGCGAGCGCGACGGCGCTGGCGATTCGCCGCATGCCGTTCGATCTTCTCCTCGCCTATGAACCGATCATCGACAAGGCCGAGCACCAATTCCTGATCAGCAGCGACGCGCAAGCGTACGCCACGGCCGAGAATCGCGCGATCGGCGAGAGCGTTCGCGCACGCACGTTCATCGCCGCCGATCGCGCTCTAAAGACGATCGGCGACGCACTCGACCCGTCGCAGGACGCGCTCGTGGTCACCGGCGACCACGGACTCGCGCCGATCGACGCGGAAGTGCACCTGAAACGGCTGCTCGCGGAGTGGGGGCTTGATCAACAGTGGGTTGCGTTTGCGAGTGGCGGTGGCGTGGCGCATTTGTATCGGATCGCCGGCGGCGCTGCGTCTGAGCTCGCGGCGCATTTCAAAGACACTGGTTTCATCGAACGGATCGATGCGAAATCGCATCCGAACAGCGGCGATCTCGTCCTGTATGCGTATCCGCACGTCGGACTGAGCGCGAGCGGCGGCGAGGCGGTCACGAAGCCGCATACGTATGGACAGCATGGCGGGATCGGATCGCATGCGGAGTTTCAGACCGTGCTGATCGCATGGGGCGCCGGAGTGCCGCACGGAGTCGTGCCCGAGTCGAGTCAGACGCAGATCGCCGGTTATGTCGCCGCGCTGCTCGGCATGGATCCACCGCAGAAGGCAGATCGTGCGCCGATTGCTCCGTGAAGTCGCGATCTTCGCGTTCTTCCTGGCCGCCGCGATCGCGCTGACCTGGCCGCTGGCGGCGCACATCCGCACGGCCATTCCCGACACCGGCGATCCTGTCCTGAACACATGGATTCTCGACTGGGTCTCGTACGCGCTCACGCATTCGCCGGGGCACCTGTTCGATGCGCCGATCTACTATCCCGCGAAATTTCCGCTGGCGTACAGCGAGAACATGATCGGCATCGCGATCTTCGGTGTGCCGCTGCGCCTGGCCGGCCTCGCGCCTCTTACGATCTACAACATCCTCATGCTCCTCGGTTTCGCGCATGCGGGCTACGGAGCGCACGTGCTGGCGAGAGTGATCACGCGATCGAACGTGGCCGCATTGGTCGCCGGGATCTTCTTCGCGTTCACCTCGTACAAATTCGATCATCTGTCGCACATCCAGATCATCTGGAGCGGATGGCTGCCGCTGCTGCTGGCTGCGCTGCTGACGTACTGGCGACGGCCACGTGTAATCACGGCCATCCTTCTCGGCGGCGCATTCCTGATGAACGGACTGACGAACATTCACTTCTTCCTCTTCGCATCGGCGGCGATCGCAGGGAGCATCATCTTTCTGGCGATCGTCGCACCGAGCTGGCGGACGACAATCGGCGCGGCTCTCTCGATGATCGTCGCGCTGTTGCTCCTCCTCCCGGTCCTTTTGCCCTACCGCACGATCTCGCGACAATACGGCGCGCGGAGAATTGCGCCGGAGGTGGCGTCGGGATCGGCGAACTGGGATGACTGGCTCCGCACGACAGGCCGCAGCATGCTTTATAGCCGGTTCGTGGAGATGGAGCGGACGCGTGCCGAACGCGTGTTCTTCCCGGGACTTCTTCCGATCGGACTGGCGGCCTACGCGTTTCTCACGGCTCCCCGCCGCGACAGAACAGCGGGCTCCTGCCCGCCGCCCCGGCGATGGCTGCACGCCATCGACGCCGCGATCGTCGTCTTCGGCATCGCCACGTGGATCGGTGCAGTGACTCGCGATTTCGTCGTGAAATTCGACGGCCTGCACGTTCTCTCCATCGACAACTCCGACTTCCCCACGATGATCACGATTGCCCTGATCGTCGTCCGCCTTTCGATCCGGCTGCCAAATGCGTTCGGAGGGTTCGAGGGCCGCACATTACGCGACGCGGTGCGCGACTCTCGCTTCTCGCGCGAGCTTTGGGTAGCCACAATCTGGATCGTCATCGGAATCGTCGGATCGTTTGGTATGAACGCGTTCTTTCATAAGTTTCTGTTCCGGCACGTCGAGGCATACGGCGCCATCCGCGCCGCGGCGCGATGGGCGATCCTCGTCTACGCCGGCCTGAGCGCGTGGATGGCGGCCGGCGCGGCGGACCTGATCGCGCGGCGCCGTGGCTGGCGGCGCGACGCCGTTGCGGCGCTGCTTCTGGTCGCCGCGTTCGCCGACGTCGCGCCACGCATCCGGTGGGAGCAATTCGTCACCGACACTCCTCCGCTTTATCGGTGGATCGATCGCGAGCGCATCGGTCCGATTCTCGAGCTGCCGATGCACAACCCGCAGTACATCGAATTTATGTACGTCTTCTACTCGACTGCGCATCACGTGCCGTTGATGAATGGGACTTCAGGATGGGAGCCGCCGATGCACGAGCGGCTCCGCTGGCGAATCGAGTCCGGAAGAGTCGACGACAAATTCACCCGTGCGCTCGAACACTACGGCTGCAAACTCGTGGTCGTGCACGTCGACCGCCTCTGGGCAGACAAGAAGACCATCGTGCAGTGGCTGGCGAGTGAGACACAGACAGGACGGTTGGCATTTCTCCGGCGCTTCGACAGTGGAATGAGCGGCGACTACGTACTCGCCGTCACGCGCAACTTCCCCGATTGGCCGCGATTCGTCGACACGGCGCGCGATGGCGCAGGCTTTCAACCTGGCGAGAACTTTCAACGCATGCTGCGCGGCGAGACAACCTACAGCAGCTCGACGTTCGGCCGGGTGGAGATGCCGCGACCGTTCGAGGAAAAGAGCGGCGAGCTGCACGTTTCCGGCTGGGCGATGTCTCCCGCAGGAATCGATCACGTGACCGTGCTCGTGCACGGCGGCAAACTGCGCTTCAGTGCTGAGAAGTACCAGCGGCCTGACGTCCGCGCGTCGTTCCCCTGGTATGCGCACGACCCGCTACCCGGCTTCGCGTACGTTTTCCCGAAACGGCCCAAAGGCATTCCGCGGGACACCGATGTGCAGATCGAGATCGTCGACCGCAGCGGCCGAACGATCCATCTGCCGGATGCGCCGATTACGTGGAAATAGGTCGTAGGTCGTGGGTCGTAGGTCGTGGGGGCTTCAGCGCCTCAGGCGACGATGCCCCCACGACCGACGACCTACGACCTACGACCTAATACTCCTCCAGCACCTGCGGAAACCTCCACCGCGCCTCTCGAATCTCCTCATCGATGATCTCGCGCTCGGGCGCATCGGCGAGCTGCGGCACATCCCAATTGGCCAGCCACATCGGATTGACATACGGCAATACCGCGATGTTCTCGAGCCGGTATGGAAGCTTCAGCGCTTCGAACCGAGCGTTGAGATGAGCGACGACGTCTTTAGACGTCGGGATTCTCTCGGTCATCGATCGACAGCTCTTTCATCTTCGTCTGCAGCGTCCTCACCGAGATGCCGAGGCTTTCCGCGGCTTCGGCGCGCGAAGGGAAGCGGCGTAGAGCGTCGTTGATCTTGATCCGCTCGACCGCGTGTGCGGTGCGATCGACCGCATCGTCGAGGGTGCCGGACAGATCGATGGCCTCGCCAAGCGATGAAGCCGAGTTCGTGGGCGCGAGGTGCAGATCGGCGGGCGTGATCGTGCTCCGATCGCACAGGATCGCGGCACGCTCGATGCAGTTTTCGAGCTCGCGGATGTTCCCGGGCCAGTCGTACGACCGGAGAGCGGCGCGCGCTTCCGTCGTGATGCGGAGCTGCGGTTTCGCCAGATCTCGAGCGAAGCGCTGGATGAAGAAGTCGGTGAGCGCGTCGATGTCCTCGCGCCGTGCCCGTAGCGGCGGCACGGTGATCGGAAAAACGTTCACGCGAAAGAAGAGATCTTCGCGGAACCTTCCCTGCTTTACATCCTCGACGAGATTGCGATTCGTCGCGCAGATGATCCGGACGTCCGCCTCGATCGTCGGGCCGCCGCCGATCCTCTCGAAACGCCGCTCCTGAATCACGCGCAGCAGCTTCGACTGGACGCCGTGTCCGAGCTCTCCGATCTCGTCAAGAAAGATCGTGCCGGTGTCGGCAAGCTCGAACTTACCGAGCTGGCGGCCGCTCGCGCCGGTGAATGCACCTTTTTCATGCCCGAACAATTCATTTTCGATGAGCGTGTCGGGGATCGCCGCACAGTTGATGGCGACGAACGGCCGTTCGGCGCGCGAGGAGAGTTGATGAATCGCCCGCGCGAACAGCTCCTTGCCCGTGCCCGACTCGCCCTGCAACAACACCGTTGAGTCGGTTCCGGCGACCTTCTGCACGGCTTGCGACACTTCCACGATGCGCGGCGACTCGCCGACGATCGCCGGAAGCCGATACCGCTTCTGGAACTCGTCTTTGAGCAGCAGGTTCTCGGATCGCAGCGCTCGATCTTCGCGGCATCGCCGCAGAAGGAGCACCAGGTAATCGACGTTGAGCGGCTTCTGAATGAAGTCCTTCGCGCCGAGCTTCATCGCTTCGACGGCATTCTCGATGGTGCCGAACGCCGTCATGACGATCACCGGACAGTCGGCGTCGCTCTCTTTCGCCTGCTTCAGAACGGCGATGCCATCGGCACCGGGAAGGCGGAGATCAGTCAGCACCGCAAAGTAGCGCCGCCCTTCGGCGAGCCAGCGGATGGCCTGTGCACCCGTCGATGCGATCTCTGCTTCGAAACCTTCCTGCTCGACGGTTTCGCGCAGCATCAGGCCGAGCGATTCCTTGTCCTCGACGATCAGCAGACGTTTCATCAGAGACCGAAGTACGAGCGGATGCGCGTCAAAAGCGTCATCTCCTCTTCCTCCATCGACGCAGCCTGCAGCTCATGCAACCGCATGCGGCGCTCCGCTACTTTCGAGGAGATGATGTTGGACAGCTCGGGGTGATCGCGCAGGATTGGCTGCAATGCGTCTTTGGAAATCTCGATCGCGGTGACGTCGGTCAACGCGACAACGTCGGCCGTGCGAGCCTCTCCGGTGAGCAGAGCCATCTCGCCGAAGATCGCGCCGGGGCCGAGCTGCGCTACTTCGTGACGGCCAGCCTGCGAGTCGTCGGGAATCCGGACCGAGACCGTGCCCTCGTGCACGATGAACATCGAGTCGCCGGCCGTAGCCATTCGCAGGATGGTCTCGCCGCGCGAGTAGAACCGCACCCGCGCCGCATTCACCAACGCATCATGAGCGGCCTCGGCCAGCGGTGCGAGGATGTCGACCTCCTGGAGCCGTTCGCGAACATCTTCGGCGGCCACCTCATGCTCTTCGTGCCTGGGCGGTTCGTACGGATGAAAAGCGCGGATCGGGAACGGGATGGAGATGTTGTTCCGTCGCAGCGCATACCAGACCGCTTTGCGGACATCGGCATCGATGCGATCACGCGCCGAGTAGTCGCGCGTGTAGTACTTGATCTCGTAGACGACCGACGAATCGCCGAATGAACCGACGCGCGCGAAGCAGGGAATCTCGCGCGACACGCCATCGACGTGCGATGCGGCCTGCGTGAGGATGCTGATCACGGTCGCCGGCGGCACGTTGTAGTCGATGCCGACGGAGAGCACTCGACCATTGACCCGGTCGCGCGGAAAGACCTCGAGCCGTTCGCGGGCCAGAAGTGAATTGGGAAAGATCACCACGTTGTTGTTGAACGTGCGGACGCGCGTCGCGCGCCACGTCACTCCTTCCACGACGCCGATGTGATCGCCCGATCGCAGGACATCACCCACAGCGAAGCTGTCCTCCATGTGCAGAGCGATCCCCGAAAAGAGATTGCCGAGGGTCTCCTGAAGGGCGAGGCCGAGGATCGCGGCGATGACGGTACCGGCGGCGAGCCATCGCGTGATCGAGAAACCAAGCAGCCTCCAGGTCGCCCACGTAAACAATGCGAAGTAGAGAATGAGGGCGACGACATCACGCAGCAGCCGTGGCGCCGACACATGACGACGTCGCGAGAGAACGACGTCGAAGGCGACGGCGTCGAGAATTCGGACAACGAGGAGAATGACCGGGACGAATGCCGCGAAGAGGAGACCGCTGAAGTTCTGACCGAGGACGTGCTCCCAGGAGGGATCGAGCTGGGTCAGCGCCAGGCGGTAGAGCGCGAACAGGATCGCGCTCAGGAGAAGCGGCAGCAGGATGCGTGAGCGGGCCTCCGTCATCGCCTCACGTCTCCGCCACGGCTGCGCGTGAGCAGAACGATGTCCCTGACTCCGATCAGGATGTGCACCACGCCGACACCCGAGATGAACCCGCGCACGAATGGATTATCGGCCCACACGCCGATGGCCACGTGGTTGTGCAGCAGCGGATTGAGCGTCCAGATGCGCGTCCAGGGAACAACGATGAAAAAGAGGCCCGCCTCCAGGCAGTAGAGAGCGAAGAAGAGGGGGACGGACATTCAAAAACGAATTATGAATGCAGAATGTTGAATGTTGAATGTTGAATGTTGAATGGACATACATGCCTCAATTCAACATTCAACATTCAACATTCCGCATTCAAGAAAAAAGGCCTCCGCGCTGGAGGCCCCTTTCTCCACGAGCCCTGAAGAATCGCTAATCCCCTTTGTCCCGGTGCACCCGCCCGCCCTCCCCGCGTGAGGCGCCGCTGTCCTTGCTGCCGCCGCTATCGTGATGCTGCGGCGGAGGTGACGACTCGCGCGCCGGCGGACGCGCTTCCGGCGCCCGGGGTGGCGGCGGTGCGGAGCTACGGCCCGATGAGCGGTCGCCGTCGCCGCGGTAGATGCGCGCGCCGCCGATGCCGTCGATCACCCGGCGCGGTACATCACTGCCGCGATCGTGGTCGATCGAGCGCGGACGCTGCGTGCGCGGTGTGGGCGTAGCGTCCGGGCTGCCCGGTTCGTCGCGAGTGACTCGTCCACGCCAGTTCTCATCACGCGGAGCGGACGGCGGAGTCGGACTCGAGGTCTGCGGGCGATCTCCGGTCTCAATGCCACCGGGGAACGCGCGTGAGATGCGGCTGCGCCACGCCGGTTCGGGCGTGGAGACGTCACGATTCACCGGCGTATCGCCGCCGCGGTTGATACGACCGCCGTTGTCGCGCGGCGTAGGAGTCTGCGGCGCTGCCGGTGCGGGAGCCTGCGTACCGCGATTGGTGCCTCCCCCTTCATCGCGGCGAATGCGACCGTCGCCGCCGCCGATGGGAGCGACACTGCCACGTCCGATGGGAGCGAGATTGCCACTTCCAATGGGAGCGACATTGCCACCGCCGATGGGAGCGACACTGCCGCCACCGATGGGAGCGAGACTGCCACCCGACCCGCGCGAAGTGGTCTGTCCGCCGCCTTCGACAGGTCGATTGCGGACGATGCGATCGCGAATGTTGCCGATGTCGGAATCTCTCCGGAAGAACGGTGTCATGTCCGTCGGTGAGCCCGACTGACCGCTTCCACCATTTCCACCGCCGAGTCCGCGCCGATAAATGGCGTTCACTGCTCCGGCCGGATCTCTTCGATCGCCGCCGCCGAAGCGGGCCGGCGTTCCGGAAACCGTGGCGAAGCCGCCGCCCGGCTCGCGGATCAGTCGAGCGCGAACGATGTCGGTCGAGACAGCGGCGCGATCGACGCGATTGGAGACGATCGTGTTGGCGTCGAGGAATGTCCACGGCCGGAGATCAACTTCGTGCACGCGCACGCGACCGTAGAAGCCGAATCCGAAATCGATGCCGGCACGCGCGTAAGGCCGGTACGCCCAGTCGTAATACGGGCGATAGCAGTCGTACCAGCCGGCCGGAGCCCACCCGATGTAGCCCGGGCTGTACCACCAGTAGACCCACGCCGGAGCGTAGGCCGCGCCCGGCATCCAGAACCACCCGTAGAACGCGTCATACGCCCATCGGCCATAGTGATACGGCACCCAGCCCCACGGTTCGTAGGAAACCCATGTCAGACAACCAGCGCGGCTGTAGCTCCACTGCCCATAAAAGTATGGACGCCAGCCGGTGCTGACGTACGGACGCCATCCATAGCCGAATCCAGAGATGAACGTCCACGATCCATTGCGGGAAAGATCGTCGTCGTAGTACGAGAGTGAGCGGTCGAGATAGCGGCTGTTGTTCGTGTTGCCGTAGCGATCGGCACGCTTGAGGAACCAGCGCTCGAAATCGTCGGCCGAGTAATGATCATCGTTGACGAGATCGTAGAGGCCGCGGTCGTCGACGCTTGCCGACTCGCCTGCACGGACGCGCGTGGTACGCGATGGTGTGCGCACTTCGATCGTGCCATCGAAGACGCTGACGCGGTCCTGGCCGCGCGCATCGGCTTCGACGGAGAAGACCGCTCTCTGGCCGGCGAAGTAGCTTGCGCTCTGTGTGTCGAGACGCAGCGACTCGCGCGCGTCGTCGCTCCGATAGATGGCCACTTTGCCGTAGCGCAGCTCGGCCAGCGTGTCGTTCGATTCGCTGTCGTAGCTGTCCAGCACGGACTTGAAGCGAATCGCGGTGGCCCGATCGATTCCGACGACATTGCCATCCGCGAGACGCACTTCGGCGCGGCCGCGACGGTTGGTGATGACTTCGTCGCCGGGGAAGACCGGGAGATTGACGCGCGCATCGATCTCACGGTTGTCATCGCCCTGCCGGACGATCGTGCCGCCGTCGTCGTACGAGATGTACGACTCATTCCTGCCGCGCGCCTGAAGTGGGAGTGCAACGACAACTGCGAGGAAGGTGAGCAGAACCAGTTTTCTCATTCGAGCCTCTCCTGCATCGGTCGCCAGCGGTGCGGCCGGCATGCCACGAACGGATGAGTATTCCGCGAGTGGAATCAATAGATTGCGGTGATCACGATCGCACGTTTGTCCACTTCTTAGGAAGAACGTCCTCTTTGGAGTGCGGCGGCTTGCCGCCGCCTTCAAGGCGGTGCCAAGGCACCGCACTCCATGTCACGTCCCAAACGCCAGCCGATCGGCGAGCGTCTGCGGAAGGCCCGCCTTGAGGATCGCCGACTGCGTTTTCACGTAGTCATACGGAACACGGAAGAACTGCACCGTCATCCGGCCGGAGTCGAAAATCGCAAACGATGCCTCCGGATTGCGGTCGCGAGGCTGACCGACCGATCCCGGGTTGATCAGATATCGCTGGGATCGATCGAGTCGGAACGTCGCTTCGCCGCGCACGAGTGTGCCGCTGACGCGACGCTTGTCGTCGATCTGAAAGACCACGGGCAAATGTGTGTGGCCGTAGAGAATGATCGGCACGTCGTACTCAACCAGGATCTGCGCCGCGTGATACTCGGTGAATACATACTCGTCCTCATCATGCGGTGAGCCGTGGCAGAGCATGACGCCGTCATGCCGGACCGGGCCGACTTTGAGCTGCTCGAGAAAACGGCGGTTCGGCGCGCTCAGGTGCGATCGTGTCCACACCGCCGCCTCGCGGGCGGCCGGGTTGAATCCCAGCGGTTCCTGTCCCGCGGCGACGCGATCGTGGTTCCCGCGAATGTACATCTTCGTGCCGCGCATGGTGCGCATCGTGTCGAGAACCTGGTTCGGTTGTGCGCCGTAGCCGACGAAGTCGCCGAGGCAGATCGTTTGGTCGAATTTCTTGCGGCGCACGCGGCTCATCACGGCGCGCAGCGCTTCGGCATTCGAATGGAGATCGCTCATCACGAGCGCCCTCACGTCCTCCTCCACCCCGAGGACCTGGCCGCTTCGAGAAAGCTCTTCGGAAGCTCGAGCAGCAGGCGCTCGACGATCTCGGCCGGCGTCTCGTCTTCGCGGATCTCGAGAGTCACATCCGCCATCTTGTAATAGCGAAGTCGATTCGC
The DNA here is from genome assembly GCA_036506455.1 of Thermoanaerobaculia bacterium. Lineage (GTDB taxonomy): Bacteria > Acidobacteriota > Thermoanaerobaculia > Gp7-AA8 > Gp7-AA8 > DASVHS01. The sequence goes on along the minus strand of DASXRT010000082.1, from coordinate 813 downwards.
ATAGAGCTCGTGCGCAGTCACGTCATCGCGAAAGAGCGGCCGCTCTCCCGCCTTCTCGCCGACGCGCGCGCGCAACAGCGAGTACGGCACAGAGAGATGAACCGACAGCCCTTCCGACTGGATGAATTGAATGTTCTCGTCGAAGGTGAACGTTCCGCCCCCGGTCGCGATTACGGCGCGGTCGAGGTGTTTCGTGGAGCGCAGGATGTCGCGTTCGCGCTTGCGAAAGTACGCCTCGCCGTGAAGATCGAAGATCTCCTTGACCGTCATCTTCTCCGCGGCTTCGATGAGATCGTCCAGGTCGAAGAACGGGGCACCGATGCGCGCAGCGAGCTCACGGCCGATTGTGGTCTTGCCGGCGGCCATGAACCCGATGATGTAGACCTTCATGGTTACCGCTCGAACGACTCCATGAATCGTGTGGAGATGTCGCCGCGCACGAACCGCTCGTCATCGAGGATGGCACGATGCAGAGGGATCGTGGTCTTCACGCCTTCGATGATGAACTGCTCCAATGCCCGTTTCGCGCGCGCGATCGTCTCCAGTCGAGAGTTGCTGCGGATGATGAGCTTGGCAATCAAAGAGTCGTAGTGAGGAGGGATGACATAGTCGCGATACGCCGCGGTGTCGACGCGCACGCCCGGTCCTCCGGGCGGATGGAACTCGCGAATCTTCCCCGGGTTCGGCGCGAACGTCACCGGATCCTCGGCATTGATGCGGAACTCCATGGCGTGACCGCGCAGGTGAAAGTCGCCGTTGGGCAGCGACAGCGGCTCTCCGTCCGCCACCCGAATCTGTTCCTTCACCATATCG
>DASXRT010000081.1:0-31630 GCA_036506455.1 Thermoanaerobaculia bacterium | reverse complement strand
CTCAGGATGACACAGTCGTAGCCAGGGGCCGCTCCGGCCGTGCGTACCCTTCCACTTCTTCCGTCTCGTAGCCGCCGCGATAGTCGTACTGTTCGGGGCGTTTGATCTGCGAGTGCGGCACGACGCGATCGCGGCGCAATCCCCGGAAGTCTTCCAGTCGTTTCCAACCGTTCGCATTATTTTCGAGGAACGCGGTCATGCCGTCGAGCAGTGTCTTGATCACATTCGGTCCGATCGCGTGATCGAGCATGGCCGCCGTGCAGACCTGCGCGGTTCCGCATCCGAGGAGGAAGTAGGAGATCGCGTGGTCGAAGGTGGAGATGCCGCCGATCGCCGAGAATTCTTCATCGGGGAACGCTCTCGTCATCTGCGACATTTTCGCGAGCGACAACGGCAGAATGGCCGGACCGCCCAGACCGCCGCTCGAGACAAGGCCTTCGACATTCATCTCGAACTCGAGCGTCTGTGAATCGATCGGCGGGAGAGACGGGAACGTGTTCGATGACGAAACCGCATCGGCGCCGCCGCGGAAACATGCTTCGGCCTCTTCGACGATGTTCGCGGTCGCCGGCGTCAGTTTGACCCACACCGGAACCTTCGACACTTCCTTCACCGCCTGCGTCACAACCGAGCAGAGGACCTTGTCCTTGCCGACATTCGATCCCATGTCGACGCGATCCATGTGCGGGCAGGAAAAGTTGAGCTCGAGGCCGTCGCATCCTTCATCCTGCATGGCCCTGGCGAGCGTCTGCCAGTTGTGCAGCTCCTTATCATTTCCGGAGCCGGCCATGATGGAGGCGATCAGGATTTTGTTCGGATAGGCCTTCTTGATCTTCGCGAGCTTCCCGATCCACCAATCGAGCGGTTTATCGGAAATGAGCTCCCAGTTCCACGAGGCCACGAGCGTGGTGTCGTTGCGCTTCTGCATCGACAGGCGCGCGCCGCCGTTGTCGGCGCGAAGGAACTTCGTCTTCGGTCCCTTCACGTTCACGACCGGATGCAGACCAATCGTCTTGGTGACCACACCGCCCCAACCCGCCTCGAACGCGCGCATGATGTTCGCGTCGGACTCCGTCGGCGGCGCGGATGCCAGCATGAACGGGTTATCGAAGCGGATACCGGTAAAAACTGTCGACAGGTCGGCCATGGCCCTCTCCTTGTCTGGAAGAGCGGAAGTGTAGCACTCAGGTGGGGCGGGTGAAGATCTGGCGCTGGCTCACCTGGTAGGCCTGGGAGCGGATCACCTCTCGGACCCCGCGCGGGTCGCTGACGCCGTAGAGGACAAACACCGGCGATGTCTTATCAGATGAGACCAGTGTGACGTTCCCAATGCCCAACAGACGAGCGCCGAGGCTCTGAAAGAACTGGGTGTCGTCGATGTAACGGAGGTCGATCTCGCCCACGCTTTTTGACAGGATTCCCTTTTCGATCATCACTCTCTGATTCGTGACCGTGTACATCGTGCTGCGAAGGCGCGCCAGAGCGATGAACAGCCAGACGAGTTGCAGGATCACGATGATCGCGGTCAGCCACCATCCGATCCGAACGGCGCGCGCGCTGGCCTCGAGATCAGTGATGTTCGCGGCGATGAAGTGCGTGATGAGCGGAACGATGATCAGCACCGCGATGATGGCCACGATCTGGCCGAGGAGAATTTTTGCGGATGGCGTTCCGCGCCACAGCGTCTCTTCTTTCAGCGCCGCCGGCGAAGCCGCAGGCATCGGCGCCGTTCCCGCGGGTGACGGGCGTCCGCAATGCGGGCAGGCCGCGGCCAGCGTTGATACATCGCGTCCGCAATCAGGGCAGGTGATGACCGGCATTGGAGCGATTGTACAATCGACGATCATGCCAGAGACGATTCAACATGCCGACGGCCGCGTGGAGCTCCTCGATCGCGACTCCATCAAAGGCAGCCGCCTTTACAGCGAAGATCTCGCGCCGGTTCCGGTCGCACAGCGCAACTGGACGACGTACAACTACGCCGCGCTGTGGATCTCGATGGCGCACTGCATCCCGACGTACATGCTTTCGTCGGGTCTGATCAGCGCCGGCATGAACTGGTGGCAGGCGCTGATCACCATCCTCCTCGGCAACACGATCGTGCTGATCCCGATTCTGCTGAATTCGCATCCGGGAACGAAGTACGGGATTCCGTTTCCAGTTTTCGCGCGCGCCGCATATGGAACGATCGGATCGAATCTGCCGGCGCTGATGCGCGCGATCGTCGCGTGCGGATGGTTCGGCATTCAGGCGTGGATCGGCGGTGCGGCGCTGCACACATTCTTCGGCTCGATCATTCCGCACTGGCAGACATTGCTCGGCGGACCCATCGGCGGCCACACGCCGACCGAATGGCTCTCCTTCCTGCTGTTCTGGGGAATCAACATCTTCATCATCTATCGCGGTATGAACCTGCTGCGACTAGTCGAGAACTGGGCCGCACCGTTCGTGCTGATCATGACCGCACTCCTTCTCGCGTGGGCGATCTGGCGCGCGGGAGGTCTCGGCTATCTGGTCACGCATCCGGGCAAGCTGCGCACGTGGGATCAGTTCAAGCCGATCTTCATTCCATCGCTGACGGCGATGATCGGCTTCTGGGCCACGCTCTCGCTGAACATGCCTGACTTCACGCGGTTCGGCCGCAGCCAGCGCGAGCAGGCCATCGGTCAGACGATCGCGCTGCCGACAACGATGACCGTGTTCGCGGCGATGGGCGTGATCATCACGTCCGCGGCGGCTGTGATTTATCCGGGCGTGAGCATGAACGAGCTGTGGGATCCGGTGAAGCTCGTCGGGCGGTTCACGCAGCCGGTCGTCATCGCTGTCTCGATGTTCACGGTCGTGGTGGCAACGCTTGCGGTCAACATCGCCGCGAATGTCGTCTCGCCGGCGAATGACTTTGCGAATGCATTCCCGAGATGGATCTCGTTCCGCACCGGCGGTCTGATCACCGGAATCCTCGGCATCGTGATGCGGCCGTGGCGCCTGCTCGCCGATCCGTCGGGCTACATCTTCGAATGGCTCGTTGGATATTCAGGCGGCCTCGGATCGATCGCTGGCGTGCTGATCGCAGACTACTGGATCGTTCGCGATAAACGCCTCGCGCTGCCCGATCTGTATCTCGAGAAAGGCGAGTACACGTATGCGCGGGGATGGAACTGGCGCGCGGTCGTCGCCACCGTCGCCGGCTGCGGGATGGCCTGGGGCGTTCCGGCGTTGCGAATCTACGGGTGGTTCGTCGGCTTCGGCGTCGCCTTTGTCGTGCATCTGGTGTTGATGAAGCTCGTGGCGCCGAAACAGCAACTCGCGGCGGAAGCGGTCTAACGTACGTCGCAGCGCGTCAGCGGCGCAGCCGCAGCGGCGTGTATTGCGCAATTCGGGAGAACACGGCGTCGCGCGTCAGAAGGATTGCGTCACGATCGATGGCGCATTGCGCCACGTGGGCATCGGGGATGGTCACAGCGACACCTTTTCCGGCGAGTTTCCCGCGCAGGTCGCCGACACGAATCCAATGCTCCAGCGGCGTCTCGTGAACAGGAGCGTCTTGCAACAACTCGCCGATCATTCCTCGCTGCTGCGCAGTCGCTCCGCTGACGAGCTCCGCGACGACGATCGGAGGCATGACGGCGCTGCCACTCAAAAGCGCTTCTTCGAGTTGCTCCGCTTCACCTCCGGCGAAGAAGTCGATCCAGACAGACGTGTCAACGACGACGCCGGCCACGGCTTTCCTCGAGATCGACTCTCAGCCGGACCTTGCCATGAAGGGCGAGAGCGCGCTCGTAGAAACGACGCCGCTTTACCTGCTCCAGGCCCTCGATAATCGTCTCGGTGATCCCCTTGCCGGTGACTTTACGCGCCGAGTCCAGAAGATCGGCTGGCAAATTCGCTGTGATACGGCGGGCTGTCATCACGATGATGATAACCACTGTATGAACGACGGTCAATACGCGACAGTGTGACCGTCGGTCATCGCTCACATGATGTTTTAGCGCCGCGGGTAAGGGAGCGCGGCACGTCAGGCGCTCAGCGGATCGAAGCCCGCAGTTCCGGCGTAGGCCAGGATCGATTCGTCACGCGTCACGAGCCTGCGGCCCTCGACGATCGACTGAGCAATGAGCATCCGATCGAATGGATCGCGATGATGATCAGGAAGCGCTGGCAACTGCAAAGTGTGTTCGATGGATACGTCGATCTCCTCGAAGCCATCGGCTTTGACGGCGGCGAGCAGTTCCGAGAGGTCGATCTCGATCCTTCCCAGACTGAGCTTGATGGCGATCTCCCAGAAGTTCGCGGCGCTGACGGCGACATCGTTGGTCGGGGCGGCGATGATTTCGCGCGCCGGTTTTGCGAGCCGGCGGTCACCGGCGCTCCACCAGAGGAGGATGTGCGTATCGAGCAGGAGTCTCACTTTTCGAACAGATCAGCCGGAAGGGGCGCCTCGAAGTTTCGCCCGATCCGAAGGCGGCCGCGCATGCGTCCAGGCTTGCGCATGACCGGAGATCGATGAAGCGCGACGAGCCGCGCCACGGGGCGACCGGCCCGTGCGATCACGATCTCCTCTCCTTTGGCTGCTCGATCGACGAGTTGTGACAACTGCGTCTTGGCGTCGTAGATATTCACGCTCTTGGCCATTTCTGTACCTAGTCTGACCTGACCAACTGCGGAGCGTCAAGCGCTATTTCCGTCAGGTTCGGAGCTCAGGGCCTTCACGCTTCTTTCTGTAGCGCCGCGCGCTGCCGCACCGCGCCGCTTCACGTACGGCCTACTGGACGAGCTCCGCGACCTTGCGAGCGGCGGACGACCTGGCGAGCCGCGCGTCGGTGGTCAGGAGCGGTGCGCCCAACAGCTCCGCGAGCGCGACATAGACGGCGTCGTACGCCGTCAGGTCGCGTCGCAGTTGCCAGATCCGGCCGGCGAGCAGTTCGTGGGAATACCGTTCGATCGGCAGTGCGAGATGATTCCGGAGCGCTTCCTCAGCGCGATCATCGGTCATCTCCCGCGTCAGGTTGTAGCGCCGGAGGACGTGCAAGACCTCGACATCGAGCAGATGCGGTGCGTGGAGAGTCTCGCCGGCGCGAAAGAAGCGCTCCCGCAGAGCACTCGCCGGTGCCCGGTTGAGTAAGAGATCCAGAGCTGCCGAAGCGTCAACGACGATCACGTTCGGCGCGCACGGCCGCGGCTGGAGAGACGCGCACGCGGACAGGAGCACTGTTCTGCAGACGTTGGATCAACTCTTCGACCGTCGGCCGCTCGGCGGTCTTGCGAATCTCCTGCAGCAGGTAGTCGGACAGCGACATTCCAGCCATCGCCGCCCGGGCCTTCAGTTTTCGATGGAGGTCGTCCGGCACATTGCGAAGCTGAATCATCTTTCCCATGCTCGCAGCATAGCTTCATGTGCATCACATGTCAACATGCGAATGGCAACAGATGCTATTCGTGCGCGCTCTTCTCATCGTCAATCGTCGGCCCGGACCGATGGACGAATCCCAATCCCACTCGATTGAGAGGGGAGCTGACGATCGAGATGGGGGCGCTGAACTCGAGAGAGCTGCTTCTGTCGGCGACGAATGGAGCGGGCCAGCCGCCGTTGCTGTCGATCTTCACCGCGCCGAACGTATCGCCAACCCAGTCCTGCTCCGTGATGGCCGTAACCGCTGTGGAGCCGACGTCGACCGTTGCGGTGAGCATCTTCTCCGCGCCGACGCGACGGCGGCGAGGAAAAAAAGAGCAAGGACAACCGGGAGATGCCGGAGTCGCGTCATGGCTGGGCATTCCTTGTCTATGTCGGACCGTGTCTGGGAACGCGCGGCATTATGTGGTGTGGCGGCGGGCTTCAGCCCGCCGTTCCACTTTCGGCGCGCTGAAGCGCGCCGCTCCACTTACTTACGGCCAGATCCCTCGAGCCAGCGCCACAGTCCCACCCGCTTGATCGCCAACGCGAACCGCGGCGGTGCGCAGATCGACCGATGTGCCGTGCCTGCTGCGGGCGAGGCGCCCGCTCTCCTATGGCACCGGGTCCTCACTGCATGAAAAAGAACGAGCCATCGTTGGTCGTTGTGTCCTTGAGCGACACGTACCCGCGGATCTGGGCAGTGCCCGAAATCTCGGCGGCGACGACGACCACGTTCGTCGTGCTCGCCGGCAATCCGTACGCCGCCCAGACGTTGTTGATCTGGGTGACCTGGCCTGATTGGAGCGCGACGGTTGGTTGCGGTCCGATCTGAGCACCTGTCGTTCCGTCATAGAACGTCATTTGAATGGTGACCGGAGTCAGATCGACCTGACCGGCGTCATTGATGCCGACGTCTTCCAGGCCGAGGTTCGTCGTAATCGATGGAGCACCGCCGCCAGCCGCACTCGTATCCTGAATGACGGTGCTGACGGTGTGCGAGCCATTCGTCGTCACCGGTAGGGCACGATAGGCGAGACCGACAGACGGGCGCTGGCCATTGTTCAGATAGTTGTAAATGCGCGCGGACGCCGACGCTTCGGTACCGGTCGTGAACGTTGGGTTTGTAAACGTAATCAGCATCGTTCCGAAGCCGCTCGCTCCTTGTGCCGCGGTGATGTAGCCCTGGCTTGCCAGATACGTGAGGATGTCATCCGTATGGAAATTGCCATGGGGTCCGAGCGGCTGCAACGCTCCGCGAGCGTCCACGGACAAATCGGAGGAAATGTATTCGAACGAGACGCCGGTCGACGCTGCGCTGTGATTCGTAATGTCCAATGCGGTGTAGAACGTCGTTGTCGCTCCCTGGACGTGTGTGACGACCGGAAGATCGACGTCATAAGCGGCAAGGATCGGTGAAGCAACGAGCAGTAATGCGATGAGCATGATTATGTTTTTCATGAGATTCTCCTTCAGTGATTCGGTCCTCGCGGAGCGGGAGGCACAACAGGAAAGGGATTCGTCTTTGCGCCAAGGCGCCCTTTGTCCAGATCCCACGTCGTTTGATAGCCGTTGTTCGTCATGTCTGGGTCGAATGTGTCCGAATACGCCGTCCCCGTAACGACGTTTTCACCCGGCGCTGCGATCAGGACCGCGTGGAAGTCACAAGTGTCTCTGAAGGCCAAAGACTGAGCGGTGATCTTCACGCCGTTCGCCGTCGGCGTAAATGTGCATGACGCGCCGTTCAGCGTTGCGCCTCGGAGGGACATATCCCCTCCTGAAGCATCACACGTAAAGACAACGTTGGCGGCAGCGCTGGGTCCGAGATTGTAGATAAAGCAAAGAAGTGTTGTCTGAGATCCAAACAGCAGGCTTCGACTGCCTCCGCTCGGTCCGCTGATGCTGGTGCTGACTGAAAGATTGGCGCATTCCTTCTGCGGCGGCACCGTCCATCTGAAAATGACCCAAGTCCCGGCGATTGTGAAGCTGATCGCGAGTTTCTGCTCCTTGCATGGGTCCGCCTGATTGTCGAGCGCCTGGCGCTCGTCTGCCGAAGCGCTCGTCGTTTTTCCCCCGAAAGGAACCATGTTGAGCGCGCCGGCGTCGAGAACCGGGTCGGATTCATTGAACGTAGCCTGGCCGCTATCGGTTGCCGACGACACAATGAGCTCGCCGAGTTTGTTCGACGAGAACTCTGTGAACCAGAGGTTCCCATCGCCGCCCACAATGAGTGCGGATGGGATTCCGTTCGCGGTCGGGATCGCGTATTCGGTGATCGTGCCGTCGCGTTTCACGCGATCGATGGAGTTGCCGTGCGTGAACCACAGATTGCCATCCGGGCCGATGACGAAGTGGTTGATGTAGCCTTGAAACTCGCCGGCAGGCGAGGGAATCGAATACGTTGCCGCGATTTTCCCGGACGACGTCGAGAACTTGACGATCGTGTTCTTTGTCGAGTTGTACAGCCAGAGATTGCCATCGGGTCCGATGCCCATCGTGACAAACGCGTCCGCAGAGCCGAGGTCGTAGGTGGTCAGCTTGCCGTCAGTGGTCATACGGCCGATTTTCCAGTTCGCGGCGGCCCCCCCTCGCGGGAACTGATGGTCGAAAAACCAGAGCGCTCCGTCCGGTCCGCTGACGATCGAGGTCGGAAAGTCCAGTTGGTTTCCGACCGGAAACTCTTTCACGGCGCCCGACGTGGTGATGCGGCCGATGAAACCGGCGCGTTCGGTGAACCAGAGATTGCCGTCGAGACCCGCAATGATCTCATTGGGACCGGTGTTGGCCGTAGGCAACGGAAACAGCTTGATGTCGCCGTTGGGCGTGAGCCGGCCGACCGCGCCGTCGGTCGAGTCGAGGAACCAGACGTTGCCGTCCGGTCCCGCTGTGGTGCTGTCGATGAACTTCGGAGCATTGGCGATTGGTGTCCGAGTGATTCCGGTGATCGTTCCGCCGAAGATCGAAGGCGTGATCACCGTCAGCGCAATGAGCGCTGAAGCAACCCTGATTTTCATAAGTTTGTGCCTCCCTCGACTCATAAGGACGGACACGAGTTTTTTTCGCTCGTGTCCGTCCCTCTAAGCGGGGTGTTAGGCTTGCGGCGTGACCAGCCTGTCAGACGACGCGCTGCGCACTCTGATCCGTACCAATTCCGGGGCGGGATGGCGAGCGTTCATCGATCAGTACACACCGCTGATCGTGGGATTGCTTCGCCGGTCAGGCCTGACCGATCGCGATGAGGTGATGGAAGTCTACGTTTCGATCTGCGAGCGGCTGTCGGCCCGCGATTTCGAGCGACTGAGAAACCATGATGCCGCGCGGGGCAGCATCGGCGGCTGGCTCGCCGTTCTCTCGCGCAACGCGGCCATCGATTGGATCCGCTCTCGGAAAGGACGCCGGCGATTGTTCCAGGCCGTCCGCGATCTCCCGCCATTCGATCAGCGCGTGTTCGAGTTGTTCTACTGGGATGATCGGACGCCGAGCGAAATCACCGAGCTCCTGACCCTGGAGACACGGCAGCGGACGGATCTGGCCACCATCTTCGATTCCCTGGAGCGAATTCAGACAATCCTTTCCGACCGCCATCGCGCGGAGTTGCTGGCGCTGGCGGCCCGGTCAAAGGCCCCCGTCGCCCTTGAAGAAACTGACGCCGCGGAACGCGTCGCCGATGCGCGGATCGATCCCGAGACGCGCGTTCGCATCAGCGAGCTCAATGAGCGGTGTGAAGCCGCGCTCCGCGCGCTGCCACCTGAAGACGCGGCCATCGTCCGGCTGAAATACATCGAAGGGTTGAACAACGCCGACATCGAGCACGCCATCGGTGTCGCCGTGACGACGAAACGCATTCAGGACATCCTCGCCCGCTTGCGATCGACTCTGACCGCGCTGGGCGTCGATGACGCCGATGTGGTGCTCGGGGAACGGATGACGATCTCATGAATCACTTCACCGACATCGAGCTGCATCGCTGGCGCGACGGCGGTCCGGGCGGCGATCGGATGCGAATCGTGGAGCATCTCGCTGCGTGCGCCGATTGCTCGTCGCGCTATGCCACCGCCGTTCGCCAGCGTCCGCTGCGCGCCGAGCCCGCTCATGACGTTACCGACTTCGTCGCCGCCGGCTACCGGGTGCCGAAGCGCCGCCCGTGGATCGCACCGCTCGTCGCCGCGGCGGCCGCACTGATCGTGATTGTCTCGATCCCGCTGGCGATGCGTCATGCGCAGTCACCGCCGGATCTGCATTTTCGCGGAAGCGGCATTCATCCGCTGGCGCCGATCGGCACCGTCAGCGTTCGTGACGCGGAGTTCGTCTGGTCGAGCGGCGTATCGGTTGGGCGATATCGCGTCGAAATGGGGCAAGGCGATCGAATCATCTACACGGCGGACACGACGCACTCGCGATCGTCGATGCCCTCGTCGTTGCGCGATTTGCTGAAACCCGGTGTCGAGTATTGGTGGACCGTGACCGCAATCGACACGAACGGTCACGGCGTCGTCTCATCGCCTCGGCGAACCTTCACGATCGTAAGGTAACACGCTCATGGAGTGCGGCAGCTTGCTGCCGCCTTGCGCACTCCACGGCGGCGGCGAGCCGCCGCTTTCCAGGACAACATGCCGGCGATCAGAAGTGCGATCGCCGCGATCGCAATGCGTGGCACGGGCGACGCAGGCGGAACCTCGATCGCAGCTCGTGCATTGCCGGTGGCGACGAACGATGCCCAGTAAAACGGTGAGGCCGTTGGGCCGCCAGCGCGGATAAAGTCCAGCTTCGCACGCTGCAGAGCGAAGTCGATCGGCTGGCCGGAATGGAGATTCTCGTAGAAGCGCTGCATCAGTCGCGACGCCGCAGCATCGTCGACATCCCACAAGCTTGCGACGACGGTGTGTGCACCGGCGTAGAAGAACGCGCGCGTCAGGCCGATGATCCCTTCGCCGGTGACGTGGCGCCCCAACGCAGTCTCACAGGCCGAGAGCGTCACGAGGTCTGCGTTGAGGCGCAGCGAATAAATGTCGCGCATCTGCAGCAGGCCGTCGTCGCGCGGCGGATCGGCGGTCAGAACGAGACCGGATCGTTCCGGACGGTTCTCGTCGATCAGACCGTGCGTGGCGAAGTGGAGAATGCGGCTCTGTTCCATTCCGGCGGTCCGGAGCTCGGTCCGTGTCGCTCGCGGCCCCTCGAGGATGCGTGCCGAACGGCCGAACAGCGCAGCGATCGCACGCACTTCGTCACCGCTGTGCGGCACGGGCTCCAGAAGGTTGATGTGCGTGAGGTCGACTTGCCGCTTGCCGGTCAGTCTCGCACCCGCAACGACAGGGTTCGCCACGCCCAGCAAGCTGACCTGAGCCGGTCCTCTCGACGGAGCCGATCGCAGAAACGCGAGCGAGGAAGCCGACGGCGCATACGAAACGGCGAAGCGTTCCACGAGCGGGCGACCGGAATCGTCGAGCAACGCTTCGAACGGCACATCGTAGAGGATGCCGTGCGGCACGACAATCAGACGCTTCCCTTGCGCAGTTTTCACGATCCTGTCGACGGAGAGCGCACGGGAGAGAGCGACGAGCGAAGCCCGATCGCGCGCGAGCGGGTTGCGGAGTTCCTCGAGCGCTGCACGCACGAACGTTTCGACGTCCTTTGCCGGCGGGAGCGTGATCGTGCTCAGCCGGTCCGGCGCGACGATCCAGGCGACCGACCGGTTGGCACCGAGATACAGGCTGAGGAGCGATTCGTCGGACGCGAGCAGCTTCGATTGCAGCTCCGAAACCTGCCAGAGCTTGGGATAGCGCGCATGCGCGAGCGCAGGGCGCTCGACGGCCAGACGCAGACGCAGTTGCGTCAGCTCGTTCTCGTAGACTCCCACGCGCGCGACGAGCTCGGCACGACTGCCGTCGTCGATCGTGTCGGTGCGCAGGATCGCCTGCGCGGATTTGATGCGCTCGAGAATCTGGCGTTCGGCATTCGAGAATTTGACAGGCACCTCGCGCGCCAGCGTGTCGCGCGTCATGTTGAGCGTATCCAGAAATGCGCGGGCTCGTTGGCGTTCGGCGACATGAAAGGCGCGGCTCGAGTCGCCGCGATCGAGCAGGAATCGGATGTAGTGGTCATAGGGATCGAATTCGGCCAGCGTCTCGTCGAGCGCGCCGGCACGGAAACCCTCGAGCAGTACGTTTGTCTGCTGCTCCTCGAGAATGGCCAGCGCTTCCTGGAATTCGCGGTCGGCAGCGCTCGGGTCGTTCAGCACGTGCATTTGGGCAAGCTCGAAACGCGCAATCCAGCGAATCCGGGTCAGGTTGTTCGCGTCGGCGCGACTGGCGGCCCGGCGCAGCATGGCTTCTCCCTCCTCGCGAAACCCAAGGCGGCTCAGCACCTGCCCGAGGTTTTTCAGGACATAAGGTTCGTCGCGATGCTCGTTGAAGCCCGTAATCAATGCGACGGCTCTTTCGAGATTCGCGCGAGCCTCTGCGAGGTGTCCCGTCTGGCGTAGGAGCGTGCCGAGCTGATTCCGTGCGGCGATTTCGAGAACAGGCACCTGGATTTCGCTGGAGATCACCACGGCTTGCGCAGCAAAGGCGATCGCCTGCGTCCAATCAGGATCGAAGCGCTCACAAGTTCGCGCCAGATCGATGAGCACCTGTGCCTCACTCCGCCGATCGCCGATCCGCCGCGTGATATCGAGCGCCTGGCGAATGTTCGCTTTCGCGGAGCCGGCTTCGTGCAGCTCCGCCTCCACCAGGCCACGTCGCGTCAAGTACTGCACGCGCGCGGCATCCGGCGGATGCGGGTTCACCTCGAGGCTCCGATTCAACATATCGAGCGCGCGGGTGGAGTCTCCGAGGTCCTGGTGAGCGACTGCGAGGCGGGTGTAAGCCGTCGTGATGAGATCTCGGTCGCGGCTCTTCTGCGCCCACGCCAGCGACTGATTCAAATGATTCAGCGTCTCGGCTGAGCGTCCGCGATACAGCCAGACGATGCCGCGAACTCCCTCGATGCGAGCGAGAAGATCGAAGGCTCCGACTGAGCGGGCCTCATGGTCTGCGCGATCGGCGTACGTCAGCGCGAGATCCGCGGCTCCGGTCTGCGAATACACCGCCGCGAGCTGTTGATCGACGGCCGCTCTCTGGAGCGCCGTCAATGTCGTCTGCTTCCCCAATTGTTCGAGCAGACGCTGCGCGTCTCGATAGGAGCCGATCGCCGTGAACCGACGCACTTGCGTCAGAGTCTGGTCGGCAGGCTGCGGCGCGCCGGTCGCACCCGCGGCGATTCCGACGGCGAGGATCGCGGAGATGAGCAAGTCCTGATTTACGGCCAGATTCCTCGCGCCAGAGCTACAGTTCCCACCCGCTTGATCGCCAGCGCGAACGCGGCGGTGCGCAGATCGACCGATGTGTCGTGAGTGTCCTTGATCTCGATCTGCATCTGCAGCACGCCATCGGTCGCTGTTTCCATCTTCTCGCGCAGAAGCTCGTTGACGTGCTGCTCGCTCCAATGCTCGTTCTCGATGTTCTGCACCCACTCGAAGAAGCTGACGGTGACACCGCCCGAATTGGTGAGGATGTCGGGAAGGACCGGAATGCCGCGCTCGAAGAGAACCTTGTCCGCCGCCGGCGTCGTCGGCCCGTTCGCCGCCTCGGCGATGACTTTCGCCTTGACGCCTTTGACGTTGTCGATGCGGATCTGATTCTCGAACGCAGCAGGGATGAGAATGTCGCATTCGAGCTGCAGAAGCTCGTCATTTGAAATGTTCTCTGTGTGCGGCGCTCCGACCACGGAGCCGGTCTTCGTTTTGTTTTGCGCAACAGCGTCGAGGTCGAGTCCATCCGAAGAAGCAACGCCGCCTTTCGTGTCGCTCACCGCGATGACGGTGGCGCCCGCTTCCTTGAACAGTCGCGCCGCGATCGATCCCGCGTTGCCGAATCCCTGAATCACAACGCGTGCGCCATCGAGCGTGTCGAGACGGGGGACGGCACCTTCGTCGATGGCGCGCGCAGTGACGAACAGACATCCGCGCGCCGTGGCCTCATTGCGTCCGAGGGAGCCACCCATCCAGACGGGCTTGCCGGTGACGGCGGGGAGATTGTTCTTGCCCGGATGCATCATGTCGTACGTGTCGTAGATCCAGGCCATCGTCTCGGCCGAGGTGTTGACGTCAGGCGCGGGGATGTCGGTGTGCGGGCCGATCGCGTCGCCCAGCTCGGCGATGAAACGGCGCGTAATCTTGCGCAGCTCATTCTTCGAGAGCTGCTTCGGATCGCAGACGATACCGCCCTTCGCTCCGCCGAAGGGGATGTCGACGACCGCGCATTTCCATGTCATCCACGAGGCCAGCGCGCGCACTTCGTCGCCGTTGACATCAGGGTGATAGCGGATGCCGCCCTTTCCGGGACCGCGCACGCGCGAGTGAAGCGCGCGATATCCGGAAAAACTCTTCACGGTGCCGTCATCGAGCTCGACGGGAAACTCGACTTTGATGAGACGAGTGCTTCCGCGCAGCCATGTCCGAAGACCGGCGGGGATGTCGATGTATTGCGCAGCAATGTCGAACTGCTGCTGAGCGATGTTATAGGGATTGAGATCTTCCGAGATGGAAGTCGAGGGAGACGATTGTTCACGCGCGTTCCGCACGCCCATTGACGTCCTCCTGTCCGCGAAGGGGGTAAGAAAATAGCACAATCTTGGTAAACTCCGTCCCCCATGAAACGACTCATTTTCGTTTTGTTCATCGCCATCACTGCGCCGTTACGTGCAGTCGACATCAATGACACACGTCTCTGCACCGATCCGGCGATCTCAGCGAATGAGATCGCTTTCGCTTACGCGAATGATCTCTGGATCGCGAACGCGGATGGGACGAACGTCCGGCGCCTGACGTCGCATCCCGGCGTCGAGTCGGGGCCGCATTTCTCGCCTGACGGTTCGATGATCGCGTTCACCGGACAGTACGAAGGCAACTTCGACGTCTACGTGGTGCCGAGCAGCGGCGGCATACCAAAGCGACTGACCTGGCACCCCGGACGCGACGTCGCCCTCGGCTTCACGCCGGATGGAAGCGCGGTGCTTTTCAGTTCGCCGCGCGAGGTGCACACCATCCGCTATCAACAGCTCTTCACCGTTCCGGTGAACGGCGGCGCCGTGTCGAAGCTGCCGATTCCTCACGCGTTCAAAGCGGTTTATTCGCCGGACGGCAAGAAGATGGTTTACATGCCGCTGCGCGAGGTGTTCCTCGAATGGAAGCGCTATCGCGGCGGCACGAACTCGCGGCTGATGATGTACGACCTCTCGTCGTACGCGGTCGAGCAGATCCCGCAGCCGGCGACGCGCGCGAACGATACCGATCCGATGTGGATCGGCGATCGCGTCTACTTCCGATCCGATCGCAACGGCGAGTTCAACGTCTACTCATTCGATCCGAAAACGAAGCAGGTCGCGCAGCTTACGTCGTTCACCGATTTTCCGGTGCTGAACGCTTCTGCCGGGTCGGGAAAGATCATCTTCGAGCAGGCCGGTTATCTCCATCTGCTCGATCCGTCGACGAAGAAGAGCACGCGCCTGAAAGTGGGCGTGGCCGCCGATCTCGTCGAGACGCGCCCGCGCTTCGTGAAAGGCGCGAAGTACATCCGCAGCGCATCGCTCTCGCCGAGCGGCGCTCGCGCGGCGCTCGAGTTCCGCGGAGAGGTCGTGACGATTCCGATGGAGAAGGGCGACGATCGCAATCTGACGCAATCGGTCGCGGCGAACGATCGCTCACCGGTGTGGTCGCCTGACGGCAAGTCGATCGCGTACTTCACCGACGAGACGGGCGAGTACGAGCTGCGCATCGCCCCTCAGGATTCGAAAGGCGCGCTGCGCAAGATCAGAGTGGAAGGCGCGGGATTCTACGAGGACCCGAAGTGGTCGCCGGACGGGACAAAGATCAGCTACGTGGATAACTCGCACTCGCTGTATCTGCTCGATCTGGCCAGCGGCGTCTCGACGAAGATTTCATCCGACGCGCTCTACATGCCGGATCGCATCTTCGGCGCGAATGTCGATCACAACTGGTCGCCCGATTCGAAATGGCTTACGTATGCGCGATCGGGGAACACGAACCTGCAGACGATCTACGTCTATTCGATCGATCAGAAGAAGTCCCTCGCCGTCACGGATGGTTTCGTCGATGCCCGCGAGCCTGTGTTCGACCCCAACGGCAAGTATCTCTACTTCGTCGTATCGACGAATGCGGGCCCTGTAGCCGACTGGTTCGCGCAGTCGAACGCCGACATGCGCGCGTCGAATCAGATCTATCTGGCCGTGCTGCCGAAGGGTGTCGTCTCACCGCTTGCGAAAGAGAGCGACGAAGAAGCGGCCGCGAAGGCCGACGCTGAAGCGACGAAGCCCGATGCCGAGAAGAAGAAAGAGGAGCCTGCGAAGAAGCCGGTCGTCGTGACGATCGACTTCGATCGTCTGTCGCAACGCATTCAGGCTCTTCCCATCGGCAGCGCGAACTACTCCAGTCTGCAAGTGCTAAAGAGCGGACAGATCCTCTATCTCAAGAGAGATCCGGCCGGAAGGTTCGATGATGATCAGGGCGCGATCGCGCGGTATGACCTCACGAAAAAGAAAGAGGACACGCTGCTCGACAAGGCCGAAGACTTCGAAGTCTCGCGGGACGGCAAGCGCATCCTCGTCCGCATCAAACAGAGCTATTCGATCTCCGAGCTCGGCGACAAGATCGACACGGCGAAGTTCAAGCTGCCGGTCGATAAGATCGAAGTGAAGATCGATCCGCTCGCGGAGTGGCGCGAGATCTTCGATGAAGCATGGCGCATCAATCGCGATTACTTCTACGACCCGAACATGCACGGCGTCGATTGGAAAGCGGCGAAGGCGAAGTACGCGGCGTTCCTGCCGGACGTTGCCGTGCGACAAGACCTCACGCGCGTCATGCAATGGATGTCGAGCGAGCTGTCGGTCGGACATCACCGTCAATCCGGCGGTGACACCCTCGCCGACACCGAAGCAGTCCCCGGTGGTCTCCTCGGCGCCGACTACAAGGTCGAGAACGGACGCTATCGATTCGCGAAGGTTTACGGTGGGTTGAACTGGAATCCCGATCTGCGATCGCCGCTCACAGAGCCGGGCGTCGACGTCGTCGAAGGGGAGTATCTGCTCGCCGTCGAAGGGAAGGATCTCAAGTATCCGGAGAATCTTTATAGCCGCTTCGAGCGAACTTCAGGGCGGATCGTCGAGATCACCGTCGGACCGAACCCGGATGGCAGCGGTTCACGCACGGTGAAGGTCGTGCCGATCGCGGAGGAAACGGCGTTGCGCAATCGCGATTGGGTGGAGCGCAACCTCCGTTACGTCACCGAGAAGACGAATGGCCGTGTCGCGTATGTTTATGTGCCGAACACCGGCGGTGGCGGGCACGAATACTTCAAGCGCTACTTCTTCCCGCAGGCCGATCGAGAGGCGGTCATCGTCGATGAGCGTTACAACGCCGGCGGTCAGTTCGCCGACTACTACATCGACATCCTGCGCCGTCCGTTCATCAGCTACTGGGCTACGCGGTACGGTGCCGATCTGAAGACACCGCTGGCGTCGATTCAGGGACCGAAGGTGATGATCATCGACGAGAACGCCGGCTCCGGCGGCGATCTCCTGCCGTGGATGTTTCGCAAGCTGAACATGGGCACGATCATCGGGAAACGGACGTGGGGAGGTCTCGTCGGCATCCTCGGATTCCCCGAGCTCATGGACGGCGGCACGATCACCGCACCGAATCTCGCGATCTGGGATCCCGACAAGGGATGGGTGGTGGAGAACGAAGGTGTGCCGCCCGATGTCGAAGTCGAAGACACGCCGGCCGACGTCCTCGCCGGCCGCGACCCGCAACTCGACAAAGCGATCGAGATCGTGCTGAAGCAGCTCAACGCCAGTCCGGCCGCGAAGCCGAAACGTCCGGCGTATAAGGTCTTGGGGTCAGGTCTGTAGTTCGTAGTTTTTGGGGTCAGGTCTGTAGTTCGTAGTTTTTTCTACAGCGGGTAGGTGATTTAGGACGCCGAGGTACCCTCGGCGTCCTATGTCTAGACCACTTCGGCTCGAATTTCCCGGCTCCCTCTGGCACGTCACCGCACGTGGTAACGAGAAACGCCGCATCTTTTTCGACGATCACGACCGTCGCCACTTTCTCGAACTCCTCGGCGAGGCCGTCCAGCGGTTCGGCTGGATCCTCACCGCTTACGTGTTGATGACGAATCACTATCATGCGGTCGTCGAGCTCACCGAGAACACGCTCTCGGACGGAATGAAATGGTTCAACGGAGCCTACGCGCAGTGGCTGAATCGACGACATGACCGCGTCGGTCATCTCTTTCAGGATCGATTCAAGGCTTTCCTGATTCAGAAAGAGAAGTACTTCCGCGAAGTCCTTCGCTATGTCGTGCTCAATCCCGTGCGCGCGGGCATGGTTGCACGGCCTGAGGACTACACATGGAGCAGCCATCGCGCGATCCTCGGTCAGGTGGCGCCGCCGTCTTGGCTTGCGGCGGACGAAGTTCTCGCGAATTTCGGGCAGGGACGAGCCATCGCTTGCGCGCAGTATGAGCGTTTCGTTGAAGACGGCATCCACTCATCGCGTCGACCCTGGGACGATATGGTCGGTCAGATCTATCTCGGGAACGAAACATGGATCGACGACGTTCGTGATCGCGTGGAGCGGATCCCACGACCGAGCGATCATCCACTTGCGCAACGCGAGCTTGCTCGACCGCATATGGAATCAATCCTGTCGGCAGTCGCATCGGTCGCGAACATCGACGTCGATCTCATTCGTCACGGTCGTGGCGGCGTCCCGCGCATGACAGCGGCATGGATCGGTTGTTATGAAGGCCACCTGACGAATGGGACGATTGCCGCAGCGCTCCGCCTGCGGAGCGACAAACAGGTCACGAACCTGGTGCGTGAATGCGATCAGCGATTGGCGCTGAATCCACGCATGCAGAGTTTCGTCGATCGTTGCGTTGCTACGCTGGGTAGAAAAAACTCCGAACTACAGACCTGACCCCAACCTAGAACAGTTCGTCGATGGGTTGGTATTGGCCGACGCGCGCGCCGGGAACATACTCGAAGCCGCGATTGAGTGGATCGTCGGTGCGCATCGTCGTGTAGTCGATGCCGAGGGCGGAGTAGATTGTCGCCGTGATGTCTTCGGGGCGGACGTCGCGATTCGGCGACCAGCCGTATTCGACGATTTGCGATCCCAGCGCGTCGGTCTTGCCCACCACCCGCCCACCCTTCACGCCCCCGCCGGCCATGACCGCGGCGAAGCGGAGGAAGTGATCGCGGCCGCCCTGGCTCGTGATCGGTCCGGTCGTGCGGCCGAATTCGCCGATGACGACCACAAGCGTCTCATCGAGCAAGCCGCTCGATGCCAGATCGGTCATGAGCGCGCCGAACGCCGGATCGAAATCGCCGCACTGAGCGTACAGCGATTGATCCGCCGCCTTGTCGTAGATGTCGGAGTGATGGTCCCACCCTCCGTAGGTCACCTGGACGAAGCGCGCTCCCTTTCCGCCGGCGACGAGCTGCTTCGCGACGAGAAGGCCGTCGCCGAAATCGGAGCTGCCGTAGCGTATGTGATCGGCATCGCTGAAGCTGAAGAGAGCGTCGACGTTCGGATCATCCATCAGCGCCTTGGCGCCGTTGTAGAGATCGTTCATGTCAGTCGATTTCTTTGCCAGCGCGCCGGTGATGCGATTCGTATCGAGCATCTGCAGAAAGTTCCAGCGCGTGGAGAAGCGCGTCGCTCCGTCGGGATGCTTCAGCGTCGACAGTCCGGTCGACGCGGTCTGCACGATGAACGGACTGTACTTCGCGGCGAAGTAGCCGGAGCTCGGGATTCCGCCGGAATTCAAGGCGATGAACGCGGGGAGAACGTCGGACGGCGTGCGCGTGAGTTGCGCTTCGAGCGACACGACCGAGCCGATGTGCGGCGCGATCGCGCCGGTGGCTCCGGTCGGACTCCGCGAGATCTGCATCCATGTCTGCGCCAGCGAATGCACCGCGGCCCAGGCCAGACCACTGCGAACGAACGAAAGCTTGTCGATGTGCTCAGCGGTCTTCGGCATCAGACCCTGCGGAAAGCGGATCGCGCCGTTGAGATAGCTCGCCGGCGCGAAGTCCGACGGTGTCCACGACCCTTCCTTGAGGTCCCACGTATCCACATGGCTCGGCGCGCCTGCGAGGAAGATGAAGATGCAGTTCTTCGCGGTGTTCTTGAGCGAGACGTTCGGAGCGACCGTCTGACCGTAGAGCAAACGCGGACTGATGACCGGCGCGAAAAACGACGCGACGAGTCCCGTACCGGCGATCTTCACGAAGTGCCGGCGCGAGAATCCCTGGTTGCGCAGCGGCAGTCCGCCGCCATTCGCACAAAACGAGCAGTCATCTTTTCTCTTCGACATGACGATTCCTCAATAGAACAAAAACTCGAGCGAATTGATCAGCGTCCACTGCAGATCCTCCGCGCGCTGCGAAAGCGTGCCGCCGCGCAGGAAATCGATGGCCTGCTGTCGCTCCGTTGCAGATGGACTGCGCGACAGAGTCGCCAGATAGATCTGATCGGCGACCGATCCGGGATCGGTCGTCGAGGCGAGAATCTTCCCGACCGTCGAGCCTTGCGTGACCTGCTTCACGCGCGAGGTGACGATCGTGTTGTTCATCATCGAGAGCGCCTGTGCGATCGAGCCGTCGTTCGTCCGCATGACCTCGTCGCGATTGCCGCGGCCGAAGTCGTTCAGCAGCAATCCCTCCGGGCGGCGACTCGCTTCGACCGTATCGGGGAGCGCCATCGCTTTCGTCACGATGCCGAGGCCCTGCACATTGATGGAGATGCCGACGCCGGTTGCCTTGACGACACTGTCGAGAAGCGCTTCGGACATCAGGCGCCGCGGATAACGGCGCGCGAAGTACGGCACCCACGCTTCACTCCACGCTCCCGGTGTGTACTTCGCCGAGAGTTGGTATGCATTCGACGTCGCCATCGTTTTCAACAGCGCGCGGATGTTGTAGCCGCTGCTGATGAACGACGTCGTCAGATCTTCGAGCAGTTCGGGATGCGTCGGTTGCGCATTCGAGCCGGTGAGGCGATTCAGATCGAAGGCATTCGTCGGTTCGACGATGCCGACGCCGAACATCTCCTTCCAGAGATAGTTCACTGTCGCCCGCGCGAATTGACGATCGGCAGTGAGGATGCGCGCGTATGCGTCGCGATACGCTTCACCCGTGCGCGGCGCCTCTCCAGTGAACAGATACGCCGGTGGAACGGTGTCTGACTGGCCCGTCGCAGGCGTGCGCGGGCTCTTGTTGCCGTCCGTCGTGTTCAGCCGGTACGACCCGATCGTGTTGTCCTGTACGTCGTACTTGCGCGCGTTCGGATTGTTCGGATCGGCGTTGCGGATCAGGCGGGCTTGCGTGCGCGAGAAAAACGCCGCCATGCCCCAGAAGTCGCTGCGCTTCTTCGTCTGCAGATACGTATTGACCTGCTCGAGATGGAGAAACCCGTTGTGGCAGGAGAGGCAGAGCAACGGCATGCCGAGGAACTTCTCGCCGGAGTGCGACGCCAGATTGTCGTACGTATCCTGCGGCGGACCGTTGGGCTGGAGTTGGCGAACGACGTAATCGGCCTGGCCGGCGGCCCAACTGTCGCCCTTGCCGGAGATCAGCTCGCGGACCGTCTGGTCGTACGGCTTGTTGCTGCGAATCGAGTCTTTGATCCAGGAGTAGTACGCGTTGCGTCCCTGGTAATAGAGGCGCACGTTGGTCGAAGCGATCACGTTCTGCACGAGATCGCCGAACCACATCGTCCATCGATCGACGAAGGCGTCGGAGGCGAGAAGCTCATCGATCTTGCGGGAGCGCTTGTCGGCTGTTTTGTCGCTCAGGAACGATGTCACAGTTGTGCTATCGGGTGAGACGCCTGTGAGATCGAGGTAGACGCGGCGCAGAAACTCTTCGTCCGAGGAGGCCGTCGTGGGCACGACACCGTCGGCGGTCATTTTGGCGAAGATCCACTTGTCGACGAGGTTCGCGGTGCTGCGGCCGACCGAATGGCGCTTCGATGGCGTTGTCGCGCTCGGTGCGACGAGCTCAGCGTTCGCCGATGCGGCGCGATAAACCGACGCCTGCCGCGATGCCGCGCTCTCGATCGGACCGAACGGGCAGGTTTCTTTTGCGCCAGCCGCCACCAGCAGGAGCGGCGCTCCGAGAAGAAAAATGCGCATGCTTCTCATACGCATTTGGACAGATGGATCCGGGCGCGCGCTTACACGGACGTGTGATGCGAATCACTCCAGGGCGCTTCGCGCCTACGACATCCAGTTCACGCCCGCTTCTTTGTTCCACTTCGTCGTCATCTTCTTCGACTTTGTCCAGAACTCGATCGACGACTTGCCGGTGATATCGCAGACGCCGAAGCGCGACTCGTTCCAGCCGCCGAAGCCGAACGGCTCGCGCGGCACAGGCACGCCGACGTTCACACCGACCATGCCGGCGCTGGCTTTCTCCATCACATAGCGGGCGACGCCGCCGCTTTCGGTGAAGACCGACGCGGCATTGCCGTACTTCGAGCGATGCTGCACGCCGATCGCTTCATCGACGTCTTTCGTGCGGATGATCGTCATCACCGGCCCGAACACCTCTTCCTGCGCGATGCGCATCTCGGGGCGGACGTAATCGATGAGGGTGGGGCCGACGAAGTAGCCGTTCTCTTTTCCCTTGACCACGCAGCCGCGGCCGTCGACGAGAACCTTCGCTCCCTGCTCCTCCGCTTCGGTGATGTAGCGTTCGATGCGTTGCTTGGCCTCGCGCGAGATCACGGGACCGACATCCTTGCCCGGCACCATGCGGCGCACGATGTTCACCATGCGCTCGATGATGTGATCGCTCTTGCCGACGGCCATCATCACCGACGCGGCCATGCAGCGCTGTCCAGCGCAGCCTGACATCGATGCGACGACGTTCGACGACGTCATCTCCGGCTCGGCGTCCGGCATCACGATCAGATGATTCTTCGCGCCGCCCAGTGCGAGCACACGCTTCAGTGAAGCGGTGCCGCGCCGATAGACGACCTTGGCCACGCGCGTCGATCCGACGAACGTGATCGCTTCGATGTCCGGATGATCGCAGATCGCTTCGACCGTGGCCTGACCACCATGAACGACGTTGAGCACTCCGTCGGGCAGCCCTGCCTCACGCAGTATTTCGGCGATGCGGCCGGAGCTGAGCGGCACCTGTTCGCTCGGCTTCAGGATGAAGCAGTTGCCGAGGGCGATGGCGTTGGGGATGGTCCAGTTGGGAACCATGTTGGGGAAGTTGAAGGGAGTGATCGACGAGACGATGCCGACCGGATAACGCTCGACGCGGCATTCCACTCCTCGGCTCACTTCGAGAACTTCGCCCGCGGTGAGCTGCGGCAGCGAGCACGCGAACTCGGTCAGCTCCGCCGACTTCAGCACCTCGGCCCGGCCTTCGGCTTCGATCTTTCCGTTCTCTTCGGTGACGAGCGCCGCGAGCTCGTCGATGTTTTTCTCGAGCAGCGTTTTGTAGCGAAAGAACACCTGCGCGCGCTCTTTGATCGGTATCGCCGCCCATCCGGGCTGCGCGCGTTTCGCCGCCTGCACGGCGCGATCGACTTCGCTCTGACCTGACAGCGGCACGCGCGAGATGACGGTGCCGAGGGCGGGATTGGTGACGTCGAGGTACTGCGCGCCGTTGCCGTCGACGAACTCTCCGCCGATGTAGTTGCGGACATCGGGATACTTGGTCGGGGCGCTCTGTTCGATGGCAGTCATGGTTGCCTCCGGAAACGCTCAATTTACGCCGAAGCTAGAATCACCGCAATGCGTTTTGAATCGAAGCGGGACGTCTGGATCGTTCTCGTGTTGCGGGTGGTCCCGCTCGTGGTCTTGGTCATGATCGCCGGCGCGTGGTACGCGAAGCATGGAGACGTGCGCGGTCCGCTGATCGGCGCGGCGCTGCTGATCTTCCTGGAGATCTTTTTCCTCGAGTCCCACCTGCGCTCGACCTACTACGTCATCGACGGCGGCGCGCTCACGATCCGCAGCTCGTTCATCACCTGGCGTGTGCCCATCGCCGAGATCCGCAGGATCTCACCGACGCGAGAGCGCCCTGTCATCGCCGGCGCTCTCCCTCGACCGGTTGCGCATCGAGTACGGCAGTAGGGTGATTCTCGTCTCGCCCGAAGATCAACATCGATTCATCGAAGCGCTTCGAGCGATGAATCCGGCGATTGCATCTGACTTATGATTCGCGCGAACTGATGGCGGGTCTCGGACAACTGTTCAGCACGAAGTCCCTCGACGAGCTGGTCGCCGAGACCAAAGAGGAAGGCCATCAGCTCAAGAAGGCTCTCGGTCCCTGGAACCTCGTGGCCCTCGGCATCGGCGCCATCATCGGCGCCGGCATCTTCGCGACGATCGGCACCGCCGCTGCCGGAGATCCGCAACGCCCGGGTGCAGGCCCGGCGTTGATGATCTCCTTCGTCCTCACCGCGGTGGTCTGCGGTTTTACCGCACTCTGCTACGCGGAGTTCGCGTCGATGGTGCCAGTCTCGGGGTCGGCATACACGTATTCGTACGCGACGCTCGGTGAACTGGTGGCCTGGATCATCGGCTGGGATCTGATGATCGAGTACGCGATCGGCAATGTCGCGGTGGCGATCTCGTGGGCCAACTACATGAACACGCTGCTGGAAGGATTCGGCATCAAGCTTCCGGGGTGGCTCACGGTCGATTACGGCACGGCGCTGTCGAAGATGCCGCAGGTCGTCGCCTCCGCTCCGCACATCTTGGGCGTACCGATCATCTTCAATGTACTCGCTGTGTTCATCGTCACGGTCATCACGATCGTGCTCGTCTGGGGGATTCGCGAGTCGGCGAGCTTCAACTTCTGGATGGTCGCGATCAAGCTCGTGGTCCTCGGCTTCTTCGTGCTGGTGTGCTTCAAATACATCAAGCCGGCCAACTGGCATCCGTTCGCGCCGAACGGATTTCACGGCATTGCCACCGGCGCGGCGATCGTCTTCTTCGCCTACATCGGCTTCGATGCTGTATCGACCACAGCGGAGGAGGCGAGGAATCCGAAACGCGATCTGCCGATCGGCATCATCGGATCGCTGATCGTCTGTACGATCATCTACGCGATCATCGCCGCGGTCTTCACCGGACTCATTCCCTACGGCGCGCTGGTGAAAACACTCTCCAGCGAGCAGGCCGAGCCGCTGACGCTGGCGATGAAATACGTCTCGATGCCCAACTGGATGGTCGGCGTCGTGGCGTTCGGATCCGTCGTCGCCCATACGGCGGTGCTGCTGGTTTTTCAGCTCGGGCAACCGCGCATCTTCTTTGCGATGTCGCGCGACGGACTTCTGCCGCCGTTCTTCGCGAGAGTGCATCCGCGATTCCGGACGCCGCATGTGGCGACGATCATCACCGGAGTTTTCGTCGGCGTGGCCGCGCTCTTCTCATCGCTCGACGAGATGGTGAACCTGACGAACATCGGAACGCTTTTCGCGTTCATGCTCGTCTGCATCGGCATCATCATTCTTCGCGTGAAAGACCCGAATCGCGAGCGCGGTTTCCGCGTTCCCGGCGGCCCGTGGTTCCTCCCGCTCCTCGGCGCGGTCTCCTGCGTGTTCCTGGCGAAGTACCTGCCGGCGAACTCGTGGTGGCGCTTCGGAATCTGGCTGGCTGTCGGGATGGTCGTCTATTTCTCGTACGGGTACCGCCACAGCCGGTTGCGTTACCCGCGCCCGCCCGCCGTGCCCGTGCTCGCGCCCGATTTCAATCCCGAACAGCAACTGCCGGAAAGCGACGTGCACAAACATTAGGCCCACGACTGCAACTCGATGATGTTGTCTTCCGGATCGCTGACATAGCACCACGTCACCTTCGCGCCCGTCGCGACCTGGAGCGTAACGATCTCTCCGATTGTGCGGCCTCCGTGACGCAGAACCTCCGCTCGCGCGCTCGCGACGTCGTCGACGCTGAACGCGATGTGCGCGAAGCCGGGTGCGTTCACTGCTTTCGTCGCGCGCGGCGCGAGCTCGTCGTAGTGAAAGATCTCGAGCGTCGGGCCATCGTCGCCGTGACCGGGAAGACGAAGATGGATGCCGGTCAGGTGCGCATCGCGCAAGCCGGTGCCGGCGTCGAGCTCGCGACTGCGATAGTCGCGTTCCGGTGGCACGGGGGTGCAGCCGAAGACTTCTTCGTAGAAGCGCGCCAGCATGCGCCAGTCGCGGGCAATGAGGTTCGTATGTCCGTACCGGGCTCTCATATCGATAAGATGCGCCGATGGCCGATCGTGAAACGAAACGTTATCGCATCAAACCGGATACGCGGATTCGCATCGACGACTTCGACCCCGACGAAACGAAATTCGTCCGCGACAAAGATGAGGCAGTCGACAAGAGCGCCAAGTTTCAGGAGCGCCTGGCGGAGCTGCAGGAATTGCTCTACGCCGAACACAAGCACAAGGTGCTCATCGTCCTGCAGGGGATGGACACTTCCGGCAAGGACGGAACGGTGCGCCACGTCATGGGCGGGTTCAATCCGGCCGGTGTGCGCGTCGTCTCGTTCAAGAAGCCGACGCCGCCCGAGCTCGATCACGACTATCTCTGGCGCGTTCATGCGCAAGTGCCGGCGACAGGCGAGGTCGTCGTCTTCAATCGCAGCCACTATGAAGATGTTCTCGTCGTTCGCGTGCACGACCTCGTTCCGGAAGATGTCTGGAGCAGACGCTATGACCAGATCAAGGACTTCGAGCGAATGCTGGCGGAGAGCGGGACGACAATCCTGAAGTTCTTTCTCCACATCAGCAAGGACGAACAGCGCGAGCGGCTGGAAGCCAGGATTCGCGATCCGAAGAAGCGCTGGAAGTTCCAGCACGGCGACATCGAAGAGCGCAAGCTGTGGAAGGACTACGTGCGCGCCTACGACGACGTGCTGGAGAAGACATCGACGAAATGGGCGCCGTGGTACGTCGTCCCGGCGAACACGAAGTGGTATCGCAACTACATCGTCGGCGCCGTCCTCACCCGCGCCCTCGAGGATCTCGATATGCGATATCCCGAGCCTGATCTTTCCGATCAAGTCGTCGAATGAAGTGCTGAGTGCTGGGTGCTGAGTGCTGGGTGGACTGAGGTGTTGCAGCACAGCACTCAGCACCCAGCACTCAGCACTCTCAATTCAGTCCGCCGGCTTCCCCGGTAGCAAAGGCTCGGTGTTGAGTGTCTGCGCGCCCCCTTCAGTACAGACTGCGTATCGCGCTTCGTACATCGACACGCCGGCGTGTTCGCCCTTCGCATTCAGGATGTAGAAGTTCAATCCGAAGTTCGGATTGCCCTTGCTGTTGAGCAGACGCTTCTCGAGCGTGTTCGCTTTGATGCGGCGGAGAACATCGAGCCCCGCATCCTTCGGATTCATCCCACGGCGCATGTTCTCGACGATCAGGAAGGAGCTGAGGTTGTAGAGATTCGCTTCGCCGCGTCCGGTCGATCCGGCTGCGCCGACATCGCCGTCGACATAGAGACCGGCGCCAAGGATCGGGGAGTCTCCGACGCGCCCGGGGATCTTCCAGGCGAGGCCGCTGGTCGTCGTCACGCCGCAGATCTCGCCCTTCGTGTTGACGCCGTCGCAATTGATCGTGCCGTAGACATGCTCCGCGTCGATGAGACCTTCCGCGACCATCGATCTCCGCGCGCGCTCCGCGGCGCCGGCGCGCGTGTTGGGATCGAGGTAATGAGATGGATCGGTACGCCGCTTCCACTCCAGCCACATCTGCCGCGAATGCTCGGTGTTGAGATCGTCTTCGATCTTGAAGCCCATGTTCCGCGCGAATTCCTGCGCGCCCTTGCCGACCAGAAGGTGATGGTCGGTGAGATCGGCGACCGCATGTGCGACCAGAGAGGGCGTGCGCACACCCTCGAGCGCGGCGACAGCGCCCGCTCGCTTCTTCGGGCCGTGCATGCATGACGAGTCGAGTTGAACGATGCCTTCCGCGTTCGGCAATCCGCCGTAGCCGACACTGTCATCGAGCGGATCGAGCTCCACGATGTTCACGCCGGCGATGAGTGCGTCGAGGACATCGCCGCCGCTGGTGATCATCGAGAACGCTTTCTCGACGCAGGTGACGGGCCCCCCATTCTTGAAACGATTGCCGTTGGCGGATGACACGACGACGGGTCTGACTCCGGAGCGGATGACCGCCGGAGCCTGACCGAATGTGCGCGCGGCGGCGGTGGCGATCGTGGTCGTGGCGATGAATGTGCGTCGAGTGATGGGCATGCGACCTCCTCAGAGCGGCGGCGTCGTCGCCGCCGCACTCCAGACTATCGCATGATCTCCAACTCGGCCGCGAAGTCGCGCATCGAGCTCGGGAGCCAGCAATACGGACCGGTCTGGACAAATCCGACTTTTTTGAACTGTTGTCTATACCAGTCCGATGGCCGGCGAATCAGACCTTCGACGTCGCCGATGATCTCGTCTTCTGTCGTCAGCACTTCGATGAAGGCAATGCCTTGCGTCAGCCGCGCCAGGTGCGGCAGTCCGCGGCGCAGCTCGCGCTCGGAGAGGTAGTGCAGGACATCGGAGCAGACCACGAGATCAAACGCACCCTCGCGCCCGCGAAGATCGCCGAACGAGCCCTTGGCGATGTTCCGCTCCGCGCCGAAACGCTCGACGACGTAGTCGCTCGAGTCGATGCCGATGTATTTCGCCCCTCGGCGCAGCGCCCGGAGATGCGTGTACCAGGCGCCTTCGCCGCATCCGACGTCGAGAACCGTCTCGATCGGGCGATGCAGAAAGTATTCGGCCGTCGCGATCACCAGCGCCACTTTCCGCCGCACCTCTCCCTTCTCGTGCACGCGATGGGCGCGGCTGCGATACCACTTCTCGAAATACTCGCGGTCGTATTGTTTGGTAGCTACGGTAATGTCCGCTTCGGGTTGAATTCGCCCGACTCGATGTACTCGGCGGGGATCTTGTGGAACTCCGTCACGCCCAGACGGGCCAATTCGTCAGCGGACATGTTGTCCGCGAGGATCAGCCCTTCGATCTCGCCGGTCTTGCCTTCGAGCTCCCATCCCGTCCAGATCTCGGTCTCGGTGTACGGCCGCAGCGAGATTCTCTGAAGATAGCGGGCCATGGATGTCCCGTGATTCTAGCATTGCGGGATGCGGGCGGCTGTTGCATGCTTAGCGGATGCAGGACGACACGGTCCGTACACGGACGCGCCGCCGCGAGGAGCTCCTCACCAACATCCCGCTGTTCGAGTCTCTGACACAGGAAGATCTCCTTTCGCTGGCTCGACGCCTCGAAAACGCCCAGTTCGAAGAGGGCGAAGTCATCTTCCGCCAGGGCGACGAAGGGTCATCGCTCTTCATCATCGAAGAAGGCGCCGTGGAGATCTCCTACGGCGAGGGGAAATCGAGGGTGCTCCTCGCGCATCTGTTCCCGGGGCAGTACTTCGGTGAGCTGTCGGTGTTCGACGGCGCGCCGCGATCGGCGACGGCCACGACGACGCGTCGTTCGCGCATGGTGCGCCTCGATCGCGACGATCTCGTCGACTTCGTGAACAAGAATCCGGCGGCGGCGCTGCGCATCATCGCCGAGATGAGCGAGCGGCTGCGCCAGACCAACGAGCTGATGTCGCGGCAGGTTTCGCGCAACGTGCTCGAAGAAGAAGAGGAGCATCTGACCCTCGGTCAGCGCGTCGCCGACCGCGTCGCGGCCTTCGGCGGTTCGTGGCCGTTCATCTTCACCTTCGGGGCAATCATGGCCTGCTGGATGGCCATCAATGTTCTGAGGTGGGCGGGATTTGATCCCTATCCGTTCATCCTCCTCAACCTCGTGCTCTCGACGCTCGCCGCACTTCAGGCGCCCGTGATCATGATGAGTCAGAACCGCCAGGCATCGAAGGACAAGCTGCTCGCGGAGAACGACTATCAGGTGAATCTGAAAGCGGAGATGGAGATCGGCGCGCTGATGCGCGGCCAGGCCGAGATGATGGCGCGCCTGGCGATGCTCGAGCGCATCGTTGCGCGTCGCGTCGCCGAGATGGGCGAAGCGCGCGCGCCGCGGCTGTCGGAAGCGCCGCCGTCTGTGTGAAGGCTTAACATTCAACATTCAACACTCAACATTTTCTGTTTCGTCCTATTCGCGGCACTTCCGCTATCTGCTGCAGAACCAGCGCCTCCCCAGCAATTCGCCAGCCTCGGCGATTTCCGGCTCGACAGCGGCGAGGTGATTCGTGACTGCCGCATCGGCTATCGCGTGGCCGGGCCACTCGCGACCGACAAGTCGAATGTCATCGTGATCACGACGTGGTTCGCCGGGCGGTCGGGGGACGAGTTCGGGTGGGTGGGGGAGGGGAAGCTCTTCGACACGTCGAAGTTCCACGTCATCGTCATCGACGCACTGGGCGACGGCGTTTCGTCTTCGCCGTCGAACAGCGTCATGCAGCCGCGAGAGAAGTTTCCGCGATTCACGATGCGTGACATGGTCCGCTCGCAGTATGAATTGCTGACGCGTGAGCTGAAGGTCGATCGCGTCTACGCCGTCGGCGGTTTATCGATGGGCGGCATGCAGACGTTCCAGTGGATCGCCTCGTATCCCGATTTCATGCAGAAGGCGGTCGCGATCGTCGGGACCCCGAAGCAGACGTCGTATGACATTCTGCTCTGGCGGACGGAGCTCGATCTGATCGAGTCGATGCATGGATCGCGCGAGTCGATGCGCACGATTGCAGCGATTCAGGACCTCGAGCTGCGTACACCGGCGTGGATCGCGAAGAATGTCACCGACGTCGACAAGACGCTCGAAGCTCATCGCAAAGCGCTCGAGGACCGCGATCCGTTCGATTACATGTCGCAGCTACGGGCGATGATCGCGCATGACATCTACCGCGACTTCCGCCCGCCACTCAAGCCGAAGATGCTGATCGTCGTCGCGCTGCAGGACGAGATGGTGAATCCCGGGCCGGCTCGCGAGTTCGCGCGGGCGAATGCCACGGAGATCGTCACCCTGACCGGAGATTGCGGCCATCTCGCATCCGGATGCGAGCGTGATGTCCTCGAACGCGAGGTGAAGCAGTTCCTACTCGACCGGTAACTTCTCCGCCATCCACCCCGACGTCCCGCCGATGACGTTCGACAAATCGGGGAAACCATCGCGCGCCAGGAGGCTCGCCGCCATCGACGAGCGATACCCGCCCGCGCAAATCACAGCGAGAGGCTCATCGGAGCGCAGTTCATCCTTGCGCCGCTGCAGCTCGTGCAGTGGAATGTTGCGCGCGCCCGGTACGTGACCGCTCGTGTATTCGGTCGTGCGACGCACATCGAGTACGGCCAGCTTCGAATCGCGCAGCTCCTGCGGCGTGATCTGCGGCATTTGCGCCGTCGCATAGCCGGCGTTTGACCACGCCAGGATCCCGCCATCGAGATAGCCGGCGACGTTCTCCATCCCGACTCTCGCCAAGCGCATCACTGCTTCGCGCGATCGATCGACGCTGCCGGCGACGATCACGAGATCGTCCGACGGCGACAACAAAGTTCCACACCACGACGCGTACTGGCCGCCGAGCCCGATGTTGATCGCGCCGCCGATGTGGCCGGCGCCGAACGAATCGGTATCGCGGACATCGAGCACGACGGTGCCGCGGTGGAGCGCCGCTTTCACGTCGCGCGGCGAGATCGGATCCGCTTTGACGTCCGCCAGCGCGCGTGCGCCGAGGCGGTTGATCTCCGCGTCGCGGGCGAAATACGAGGGAGCTTCGGGAAGATCGGTCGTCATCATCGACACGAACTCATCGCGCGACATCGGCCTGAGCGCGTAGTTCGTCCTTCGCTGCATGCCGATCGTCGATGATGTCTCCTTCGAGATGTTCCGTCCGCACGCTGATCCGGCGCCATGCGCGGGCCACACCTCGACGTCATCCGAGAGCTTCAGCAGTTTTTCGTGTAGTGAGTCATAGAGCATCGCCGCCATTGTTTGCGGCGTGTAGCCCTTTCCGCCGGCGAGATCGGGACGGCCGACGTCGCCGATGAACAGGGTGTCGCCGGTGAGGACCTTCACCGGTTTGCCGTTGTCGACGATGAGCCATGAGATGCTCTCGGGAGTGTGGCCGGGCGTCTCGACGGCGCGCAGCTCGACGTCGCCGAGCTTCACCGAGTCGCCGTCGCGAACCTCGCGA
>DASXRT010000080.1:0-2286 GCA_036506455.1 Thermoanaerobaculia bacterium | reverse complement strand
TCGAAGACCCACGAGCCGCGCGACTTCTGCAGATCCATGACGATCTCGTAACCGTCGGCGAGCATGTGCCGCGCGAGAACGGAATGGACCTCCGCCGGCTGCACGTGGATCCGGCGATCGGTGATGCTGGAGATGGACATTCGGCGATGCTCCTGTGGCGGTTGACATCCATATTGCAGGGATGTCTCATTCGCAGGCTTTCGATCTTAACAGCGGAGACTCATTTCCATGAAAGACATCGTCATCCTCGGTGGTGCGCGCACCCCGATCGGGTCGTTCCTCGGAACACTCTCTTCACTTTCCGCGCCCAAGCTCGGCTCGATTGCTATCAAGTGCGCGCTCGAGAACGCACGCGTGCAGCCGGAACAGATCCAGCAGGTGCTCATGGGCAACGTGCTCCAGGCCGCTGTCGGTCAGGCGCCGGCGCGACAGGCGGGTATCGGCGCCGGCATCCCGGCGGGCGCGGGCGCGATCACAGTCAACAAGGTTTGCGGCTCGGGCATGCGTGCGGTGATGTATGCGGCAAACGACATCCGATGCGGCGACTACGAGATCGCCGTGGCCGGCGGCATGGAGTCGATGTCCAACGCGCCGTACGCGCTGACACAGGCGCGCACCGGGTATCGCATGGGCAACGGCAAGATGATCGACGTGATGATCCATGACGGCCTGTGGGATCCATACGGCGACAAACACATGGGCAATTGCGCGGAGATGTGTGCGTCGAAGTACACGTTCTCGCGCGAGGAGCAGGATGAGTACTCGAAGGAGTCTTATCGCCGCGCGCAGGACGCCATCAAGGCCGGCAAGTTCAAGAAGGAGATCGCGGTTGTCGAGGTGCCGTCGAAGAAGGGCAGCGCCGTGATCATCGACGATGAAGAGCCGTTCGCCGCGCCGCTGGAGAAGATGGGGACGCTCAAGCCGGCATTTCAAAAGGACGGCGGCACGGTGACGGCGGCGAATGCATCGAAGGTCAACGATGGGGCGGCGGCGCTGGTAGTCACTTCCGACGATTACGCGTCCAAGAACAAGCTCACGCCGATCGCGCGCATCGTCGCGCATTCGTCCCACGCACAGGAACCGGAGTGGTTCACGACGGCGCCCGCAAAGGCGATCGAGCTCGTGCTGAAGCGCGCCAAGATGAAGATCGATGACATCGATCTCTTTGAGGTCAACGAGGCGTTCGCGGTCGTGGCACTGGCGGCGATGAAGGACACGGGAATCCCGCACGAGAAGTTGAATGTGTACGGCGGCGCAGTCGCTCTCGGTCATCCGATCGGTGCGAGCGGCGCGCGACTCATCGTGACGCTGATTCATGCGCTGCAGGATCGCGGTCTGAAGCGCGGTCTGGCCGCGATCTGCATCGGCGGTGGCGAAGCGACGGCGATGATCGTGGAGACGGTGTAGAGGAAAGGCGGCGGCGAGCCGCCGCACTCCAAGGCTACGTCAGCGCGTTCGCCAATCCCGTCAGATCCGCGAACTCGACGGTGGGATTGCCTCCCGCGAACGGACGCCCGGACTTGCGGTTGATCCACGCGTTCGGGATGCCCAGTGCGTTCGTCGGGACGATGTCGTGAAGGTTGCTCTGCGCGGCGTGCAGCCACCGTGCACCGCCGATGCGCTCGCGGGCGGTGAGGAAATGCATCGGCGCCGGTTTGTACGAGCCGACCTGTTCGGCGGTCACGATGAGATCGAAGTCGACAGTGAAATGCCGCCGCGTCATCGCCAGCAGATCGTCGTCGACATTCGACAGGATGCCGAGACGGATTCCCGCGGCGTGCAGTCGCTCCAATGCCGGATTCGTGTCGGCGAACGGTCGCCACGATGGAAGCGAGTCGGCGAGAAAACCGGGATAGGAAACGCGCCAGCCCAGAGCGTGTGCAACGCGGATCGCGGTCTCGCCGAGGACATCCCGATAGCGGCGGTAGCGCTCGCGCTCGACGACGCGCTCGACATCCGAATAAGAAGCGACGATCAATGCCGGGTCGAGGCGCACGCCATCGTCAGCGGCGGCGCTGACGAACGCCTCTCGGATGCCCGTCTCCCAATCGATCAGGGTCCCGTAACAATCAAAAGTGACGTAATCGAACTCTTTGGACACGTTTTTGATTCTCCCCCGTGAGGCGGATCACATCGAGGCCGCCAGCACGAACCTAGATTACAGGCCGTCCACTCGGTTAAGCTGACTTATACCGCGTAACACAATGCAGGCCGCAGCCCGGAATTTGCGCACGGTGGAGCGCTTTCTGCTCGCACCTCCTTTGTCGGCGAACTTTTCGTCGGCGC